>CAZNDW010000008.1:6001-26089 GCA_964571895.1 uncultured Planctomycetales bacterium | reverse complement strand
TGACCTTTGTTCGGCTACCCCGCGGCGAGCTTGAGCGGAGGGAAGGGCTCGAGCAATTGCGGGCCTTGGAGGCAGGCTATAAGATCAAAACGGTCTTAACTGACACTCCCACTTTGAGTGTGGATACACCGGCGGATTTGAGACGGGTTTGTGAGATGTTGAGTTCGGGAGTTTCTTGAGTTATTGGGTTTATGGGGTTCGTGAGGCCAAATGTCTGGGCTTAAAACGATTAAATTGGGTTCCCTCGCAATCGGCGCAGGAAGGCCTTTTGTCCTGATCACGGGGCCTTGTGTGGTCGAAAGCCGGCCGATGACCGTCAAGATCGCCAAGGCGATTCAAAAGATCACAAACCGGTTGCAGATCCCTTTCATTTTTAAAGCCAGTTATGATAAAGCCAACCGCACCTCGATCGGTTCTTTCCGCGGACTAGGGAGGAATCGGGCCTTAGAGATTCTTTGGGAGATTAAAGAAAGATTCGGTGTTCCCATCTTGAGCGATGTGCATAGCGTGCCGGAGATCGGCGAGGCGGCGAAAGTGCTGGATGTCATTCAAATCCCGGCTTTTTTATGCCGGCAGACGGATCTTCTGCTGGCCGCTGGCCAGACAGGCAAAGTGATCAATATCAAAAAAGGACAGTTTTTAGCCCCCTGGGATATGAGTGAGGTGGTCAAGAAAGTCGAGACAACCGGCAATCGAAAGATCCTTCTGACGGAACGGGGGACCAGTTTTGGATACAATAATCTTGTGACGGATTTCCGTTCCCTCGCGATTATGCGCCGGACGGGTTATCCGGTCGTGATCGATGCCTCGCACAGCGTCCAGACGCCCGGCGGCCTGGGGAAGGCCTCCGGAGGCCATCGCGAATTTATCGGGGTTTTAGCGCGCTGCGGCGTGGCCGCCGAGTGCGACGGGGTTTTTATCGAGGTGCATCCTCATCCGCACCGGGCGCTTTCCGATGGGCCGAGCGCGCTTCCTTTAAGCCAATTAGAAGAATTGCTCGTTGATTTGCAGGCGATTGATCGGATTGTCAAGCGGCATTGAAAGTGAATATCTTCAAAAGTTCTGTGTCGTGGGTCTTGAGTCAGCACATAACACATAACCCATGACCCAAGACGCAAGGCTTTAAAGACTAAAACCATGTCCCTTAAACTTGCAAAAGAAGTGATCGCCATTGAGGCCCAGGCCCTTCAGGCATTGGCCAGACGGCTGGATAAAAGTTTTCTGAAGGCCATCGATTTGATTGTCAAATGCCCCGGACGGGTGATCGTGACCGGCATGGGTAAAACCGGCATGATCGGCCGTAAAATCGCGGCCACCTTGTCCTCCACGGGAACGCCTAGCATTTGGATGCACGCGGCCGAGGCCGTTCATGGGGATTTGGGGCAGGTCACCCGCGACGATGTGGTGATGATTCTTTCCAACAGCGGCGAAACCGACGAGACCAAGACCCTCTTGCCCCTCATCAAAAAGATCGGAGCCAAGATCGTTGCCTTAACCGGGAATGAAAAATCCACGCTGGCCCGTCACAGTGATCTCATGATCGACGTGTCGGTCAAGAAAGAAGGCTGTCCCTTAGGGTTGGCCCCCATGGCCTCCACGACCGCGGTATTGGCGGTGGGGGATGCCTTTGCGGCTTGCCTTATTGAACGCAAAGGTTTTAAGAAGGAAGATTTTGCTTTTTATCATCCGGCAGGCGCTTTAGGTAAAAGACTTCTTTTAAAAGTTGGGGATATCATGCGCACGGGCAGTGCATTTTCTAAGGTCAAAGAGAACGAAATAGTCCAAGAGGTCTTATTTGCGATCACCAAAGCCCGCTGTGGCTGTGCCTGTGTTGTCAATTCCCAGGGGCGCCTTTCGGGGATCTTCACCGACGGAGATTTGCGCCGTCACCTCAAGACCGATCCCAATCTTTCGCTGCGATCCGTCAAAGACGTGATGACCAGAAATCCTGCAACCACCTCGGGTGATCGGCTGGCGGTGGAGGCCTTAAGAATCCTTCGGGAAAAGAAAATCGATGAACTCCCAGTCGTGGACGGCGCCCATAAACCCATTGGGCTTTTGGATGTGCAGGATTTGCTGAAGGCGGGGTTGGTTTAACCAATGAACAATCTATCTTTGCAAAAACGGATTCAAAAGATTAAATTCCTAGCGTTAGATGCGGACGGCGTCTTAACCGACGGCAGGATTATTTATGACAGCCGCGGGAGGGAAATCAAGAATTTTGATGTACGGGATGGTTTTGCCCTGGTTCTTTTTCAAGAATTGGGATTCCAAACAGCCATTCTGACGGCTCGTTTTTCTAAAGTGCTGAGCCTCCGCGCCCGGGACCTCAAGGTCAACAAGCTCTACCAGAACGCCTATCCTAAGGACGAGGCCTATCAAAAGCTCTTAAAGGATTTTCATCTAAAAAGTGAAGAGGTGTGCTTTGTGGGGGATGATCTGCCGGATTTGCCTGTTTTAAGAAGAGTCGGTTTTGCCGTGGCGGTGGCGGATGCGGTGCCGGAGGTCAAAAAGGCCGCGCATTATGTGACTCAAAAAAGAGGCGGCAAAGGCGCGGTGCGGGAAGTCGTCGAGCTCATTTTGAAAACCAAGAGGATGTGGAGATCTCTTGTGGCGAGGTTCGATCATGAATAAAAAGATCATCTGGGTTTGGGGCCTTTCGTTTTTTTCATTCGCGATGGCGACGACGTTACCCGCCGAAGAGGGTAAACAGCAGTTTGAGGGGTTTAATTTGGCCGGTTACAAAGAAGGCGGGCAGAAGGCCTGGGATGTGAAAGGCGATACCGCGGATGTCGTCGGCACAACCATCAGCCTGACGAATATTGTCGCCAATGTCTATGATAATCCGCTGATCAATTTAACGGCTAAAACCGGTACGGTCGATCAAACCAATGGTCTTATTCATTTAGAGAAGAATGTCGTCATCACCTCCGAGACAGGATCTCAATTGAAAACGGAATCGTTGGATTGGGAACGCCAAAAAGATTTGGTCAAAACAAACGATCGAGTGGTGATCACCGATGAAAAAGCCACGGCCACCGGCACCGGGGTTGTGGCCCACCCCAACTTGAAAACCGCACAGATGAATAAAGACGTCACGGTGAAGGTCAAGACTGAGCCCGAAAAGCCGAACTCGAGTGTCGTCACCATCACCTGCGACGGGCCGATGGAGGTAGATCAGACCAAGCAACAAGTGGTCTTCCGCAAAAATGTGGTGGCGGTCCAGGAGGATCGCAAGCTGAAAGCGGACCGGATGGAGCTTTATTTTGATTCCGAGACGAAGCAGATTAAAGAACTGATCTGCCTGGGGCATGTCGTTATTACCATGGGAGAAAACACATCGTATTCGGAAAAGGCCGTGTATAATGCGAAAGATCAGAAATTGGTTCTTTCCGGCCAACCGAAGCTGATTTTGTTGACCGAAGGAGAAGGCGTTGCACCTTTTGGAAACTAGAAATCTGGTGAAGAATTATGGCGGCCGACGGGTCGTAGATGGTTTGAGCATTACAATCGGCCGCTCCGAGATTGTGGGGCTCTTAGGGCCCAACGGCGCTGGCAAGACCACGACCTTTTATATGACGATCGGCATTATTGAGCCCGACCAAGGTCAGATCATTTTTGATCAGGAAGATGTGACGCGAAAGCCCATCCATGAACGCTGCCGGCTGGGGATGGGGTATCTGGCCCAGGAGGCATCCGTTTTTCGCAAGCTCACCGTGGAAGAGAATATCATGGCGATCTTGGAGACTTTGGGTTTAAGCCCACGGGAGCGCCAGAGGCGGTTGGAGTCGTTATTAGAGGAATTGAAGATATCGCATCTGGCCAAGAGCAAGGCCTACACGCTTTCGGGCGGGGAACGCCGCCGTCTGGAGATCACCCGCGCTTTGGTCACGAATCCCTCATTTTTGCTTTTGGATGAGCCGTTTTCCGGCATTGATCCCATTGTCGTCGCTGAGGCCCAGGAGATCATTTATGATTTGAAAAAAAGGGGCTTGGGGATTTTGCTGACGGATCATAATGTGCGCGAGACCTTGTCGATCACCGATCGGGCGTATCTGGTGGCGGATGGCCGGGTGCTGATCTCCGGCACGGCGCAGGATTTGATCAACGATCCCAAGGCGAAGAAGATTTATTTGGGAGAGAGATTCACGATGTGAGAGGCTCGGGGAAATCCCCGAGCCTTTCATCCTGACGAACGAAGTGAGGAAGGATCTGATGAAGATCGAAGTCAAAAAGATCGATGCCACACGCAGAGAATTAAGATTTGAGATTCCCAAAGAAAGGGTCTCGCAGAAATTCGATGAGGTTTATCAAGAGATCGGTCGGACCACCGCGGTCAAAGGCTACCGGCCCGGCAAGGCTCCGCGGCCGGTGCTGGAGGTCCACCACGGCCAATGGGCCAAAGAAGAGACCATCAAGAAGCTCATCCCCGAGATCTATCAGGAAGGTCTTCAAAAAGAAAATATCACGCCCTTTGATTTACCGGAAATTCAGGATGTGGCCTTGAAAGACGGGAGTCTTTCTTTCACCGCGCGGCTGGACATCAAACCAGAGGTAAGGCTTAGAAACTACAAAGGGATCTATGTTAAAAGAAAAAATTCTGAAGTTCCCGATGAGGAGCTGAGCAGGGCCTTGGAGCTCCTCAAAAAAGACCCCCAGGATCCCGGCGCTTCCTTGGATGATGCCTTCGCCAAAGGGTTGGGATACCCTAATATGGAAGCCCTGAAGGATTCCTTAAAGCGGCAAATGGCGGTTGAGCGCGACCGCCAGAGCACGCTGGATTTGGAGAATCAAATTATGGAATACCTTTTGAAAGAGGCATCCGTCGTTATCCCCGGCGCTGCCGTTAACCGGCAGTTCGAGCTTCGTCTCAAAGAGGCCCATCGCAGCCTGCACGCCCAGGGTCTGCCGGAAGAAGAGATCAAGAAGAAAGAAGACGAGATGCGTCCGAATCTTCGGGTGGTGGCGGAAAAAGATCTGAAGCTCTTTTTGACGATCGAGCACATTGCCAAGCTGGAAAATATCACAGTTGCCGAAAATGAAAGTCTGTTTCACAAGGTGATGGAATTCTTGTTGAAAGAAGCCAAATGGGAGGAGGCAAGGTAGATGGAGAGGCAAACAAAAAATCAAATCTTAGTTCCTATGGTGATTGAAAAGACCGGTCACGCCGAGCGGGCTTACGATATTTATTCGCGCCTTCTCAAAGACCGGATTATTTTTATCGGCACGGTCATTGACGACACCGTGGCGAATCTGATTATCGCCCAGCTGCTTTTCCTGCAGTCGGAAGATGCGACGAAAGACATCAATATTTATATCAACTGTCCGGGCGGATCCGTGACGGCCGGATTGGCTGTCTATGATACCATCCAGTTTTTGAAGCCGGATGTCTGTACGTACTGTATCGGCCAGGCCGCGAGTATGGGATCGATTTTGTTGACGGCCGGCACAAAAGGCAAACGCTACGCGCTTCCCTATGCCCGGATCATGATTCATCAGCCGTGGGGCGGCGTGCAGGGAACGGCCAGCGATATTTCCATTCAGGCCAGAGAGATCATCCGGATTAAAGCCGAATTGAACAAGATCTTGGCCAAGCACACCAGTCAGCCTTTGGAAAAGATTGAAAAGGACACCGACCGGGATTTTTTTATGAGCTCCTCCGAGGCCAAGGCGTACGGACTGGTGGATGAAGTGATCGTCAATCCCAAGAAACAGTAACTCAAAACTCAAAATAAAAAGGTCAGATTCCATGAAAAGAAATCTTTTGCTCACCCCCGGCCCCACCCAGCTTCCTCCCAAGATCATGGAGGCTCTGGGCCGGCCGATCATTCATCACCGCACCCCGCAGTTCCAGGAGATTTTGAAAGAGGCAGCCGAGGGTTTGAAGCACGTCTTTCAGACAAAAAACGATGTTTTGATCCTGACATCCTCAGGAACAGGGGCCATGGAGGCGGCAGTCTCTAATCTCTTGTCCCCTAAAGACAAGGCCATAACCGTCGAGGGAGGAAAATTTGGCGAGCGCTGGAGCGAGCTGTGCCGGGTTTATGGCGTTGACACGACCGTGATCAAAGTTCCCTGGGGAAAAGCCGTCCAGCCCCAAGACATCAAAAAGCATTTGGACTCTGATCCGCAGATCAAAGCCGTTTTTATCACGCTGACCGAAACCTCAACGGGCGTGACCACGAACGTCAAGGCCGTCGCCGAGGTTGTCCAAAAGACCAAAGCGGTTTTGGTCGTCGACGCCATAAGCGGGCTGGGCGCCACGGATTTACAGACGGACAACTGGGTCGTCGACGTGGTCGTCGGGGGTTCGCAGAAAGGGTTAATGCTTCCTCCGGGGCTTGCCTTTGTGAGCTTAAGCCCCAAGGCCTGGGAGCTCGTCAAGAAATCCGCCAGCCCTAAATATTATTTTAATTTGACGGCGGCCCGAAAAGCCGCCGAGAAAACCGATACGCCTTTTACCCCCGCGATCGGGCTCATCATGGCCTTGAATGAAAGTCTGAGGTTGATCAAAGAAGCGGGATTGGAGAAATTATTTGCCCACTACGCCAAACTCGCCCGCGGCACACGGGAGGCCGCCGAGGCCATGGGATTGAGTCTCTTTACCGATCAATCGTGTTTGTCCAACGTTGTCACGGCCATCAACGTGCCTGCGGGAGTCGACGGAGAAAAATGCGTGAAGATTATGCGCGATACCCACGGCATCACGGTCGCTGGAGGACAGGATGAGCTAAAGGGTAAGATCATTCGGATCTCGCACATGGGGTGTCTGGATGAGTATGACCTCTTGGCCGGGATCGCCTGTCTGGAGAAGGTCTTGCACGAGATGGGCCACACATTTACCCTCGGCGCGGGGGTCGCGGCCGCGCAGCGGGTGTTTAACAATTAAACCTCAAAACTAGAGGAGTCTTTAGATGAAGATTCTCATCACCGACAAACTCGCCCAAGAGGGAATCGATATCCTTAATGGTATCGAAGGCTTTGAAGTGGATTGTCAGTATGGTCTCAGGCCCGAGGAGCTAAAGAAAATCATTAAAGATTATGATGCCCTGATTGTCCGCAGCTCAACGAATGTGACCGCCGACGTCATTGAGGCCGCCGAGAAGCTCAAGGTGATCGGCCGGGCCGGTGTGGGCATGGATAACGTCGATCTGGAGAGCGCTACTCGAAGAGGCATCGTGGCCATGAATACCCCCGGCGGCAATACCACCTCGACCGCCGAGCATACGATGAGTTTGATTCTGGCTTTATCCCGCAATATCCCGCAGGCCTGCGCCTCGCTTAAGGCCGGGAAATGGGAGCGTTCCAAATTCGAGGGTGTCGAATTGTACGGAAAGATTCTCGGGGTGATCGGCTTAGGACGGATCGGCTCGACCGTGGCCCGGATGGCCAAGTCCTTCAGCATGAAAGTGATTGCCTATGATCCGTTTTTGTCAATGGAGATCGCCTCCAAACTCGGCGTTGTGATCGTCGAATTCGAGGAACTTCTCAAGACCTCGGATTATATTACGGTCCATATCCCCAAAAGCACCGAGACCAAAAATCTGATTGCTCAGAAAGAATTTGCGCTGATGAAACCCAACGTCCGGCTCATCAACTGCGCCCGCGGAGGGATTATTGATGAGGCCGCCCTGATTGAGGCGCTACAGAACAAAACGATTGCGGGGGCGGCGCTGGATGTCTATGAAAAAGAACCGCCCGATTCTAATTCCTTGTTTTTCAAGCTGGACAATTGTGTGGTCACCCCTCATTTGGGCGCCTCCACCTCCGAGGCCCAAGTGAACGTGGCGATCGAAATCGCCGAATCCGTCCGGGATGCCCTTTTGGGCCGGGGGATTGTCAACGCCGCGAATTTCCCCACGATCAGCGCCGAGGCCTACAAGATTTTGCAGCCGTATATGAATTTGACGGAGCGGATGGGCAAGTTTGCCGGGCAACTGGTTAAAGGCCGAATCAAAGGCGTGACCCTGACCTACAGCGGGGTGGTCACCAATTACAAAGTGGCCCCGGTCACCATGGCCTTTGTGTATGGTGTGCTGTCTCCGATTTTAGAAGAAACCGTCAATCCCGTGAACGCCGTTGATCTGGCCCGCCAGCGGGCCATCAACGTTCAGGAGATTCAATCGACCAAAGAAGAAGAGTTTGTTAATCTCGTCAATGCCGAGATCACAACGGACAAAGAGCGGTTTTCCTTGTGGGGCACTTTGACCGCCAACAACAAGCCCCGGATTGTCAAAATCAACAGCATCTATGTGGAGGCGACCCCCGATGGACAAATGCTTTTCATCAATAACAATGACCGGCCCGGGATTGTGGGGGCGGTGGGGACGATCCTGGCCGAGGCCAACATCAATATCGGCTCAATCAGCTTTGGGCGGGAAACCCAGGGAGGGCAAGTCATTAGTGTGGTGAATGTGGACAGCGGGGTCCCGGAGCCTGTTCTGGAAAAATTGCGTCGGAAAAAAGACATCCTTTTTGTGAAGTTGATCAGGGTTTAGTGAAAAGACCATTTTTTTCCTTTGGCATTTTGCCCTTTGTCGCGGGTGGGTTTACCGACAGCCTCAACCCGTGCGGATTGACGGTTTTAATTTTTTTTGTCACGTTTCTTTTATTCCTTAATAAGGAGCGCCGGGCGGTGGTAAAGGGAGGGTGTCTTTTTATTCTGGGCTTATTTTTAAGCAAGTTTTTGATGATCGGGCCGCTCGAGGGGATACGGGACTTAGCCGCGTTTTGGACCGTCGGCCGATTCCTCTATCTTTGGATAGCGCTTTTGGCGCTCGTTGGGGCTGGTTTTCAGATGAGGGACTGGTGGGTTTGCAAGAAAAGCAAGTCGGAGTCAGGGAGCTCATTAAAAATTGCATTTCCTAAGACTATTTTGGGGAATCCCCTTTTTTCTTTTGGGGGAGGAATCCTTTTAGGGATTGTGGGTTCGATTTGCCCGGAACCCTTTTATCTAACCACGTTCCTTTATGCATTAGCCATGGAAGGACGCCTTTTAGCCGTGATTTCGGGTTGGCTGATGTATGCTCTAGGATTTATTCTTCCTTTGGTTGGGGTTTTGCTTCTTTGGGCTGGGGGGATCCGTTCCCAGCGTTTGCGGACGGTCTTGGAAGAGCGTAGGGCCATGGTGAAGATTGTTTGTTCAGCGGTTTTGTTTGCAGTTGGGTTGGGATTGATTTATACGTTTTATTGAGTTATTGGGGCCCCCCGCCCCCGCTGCTTCGCTTTGCTTCGTCTTTCGACAAGCTCAGGACTCGGCCTTAAGCGGAGTCGAAGGCCTTCACAAAGCTAAGCAAAGCGACGGGGGCGGGGGGCCCTTAAGGACTGGCCTTTATGAATATCGTTGTCATCGGCGCCCAATGGGGTGATGAAGGGAAAGGAAAGCTCATCGACATTCTCTCCCAGGATGCGGATATCACGGTGCGCTACCAAGGAGGCAATAACGCCGGCCACACCGTTGTTATTGATAAGGAGGTCTACATTTTCCACCTGATTCCTTCCGCCATCTTGCGCAAAAATAAAATTTGTGTCATCGCCAACGGGGCGGTCATTGATCCCAAGGCCTTATGGGAGGAGATGAGGGGTTTGATCCCAAAGGGGATTAAGATCACTCCCGGCCGTTTAAAGATTTCAGCCTTGGCGCATGTGGTCATGCCCTATCATCGGATTTTGGATGGATTAAGGGAATCGAAGCGCAAGCACAAGATTGGAACAACGGGTCGGGGGATCGGCCCTTGTTATTCCGATAAAGTGACCCGCTGCGGCATCCGGATGATTGATCTTTTGAATCCGCGTGTCTTGAAGGCAAAGCTGGAAGATAACCTCGCCGAAAAAAACGAAATCTTCACGAAGGCCTTTGGTCAGAAAGGATTTTCTTTTCAGGAGATTTATCGGGAGTACCTTAGGTACGGGCAAAGACTCAAGGCGTATATCTGCGACACGGCCTTGTTTCTCAATGAGGCCATTGACAAAAAAAAGTCGATCCTTTTTGAAGGGGCCCAAGGGACTTTTCTGGATATTGACTTTGGGACATACCCTTTTGTGACCTCCTCCAATTCGATCGCGGGGGGGGTCTGCACCGGATGC
This sequence comes from uncultured Planctomycetales bacterium, assembly GCA_964571895.1. GTDB lineage: Bacteria > Omnitrophota > Gorgyraeia > Zapsychrales > JAHFFX01 > CAZNDW01. Next base: position 16,003 of record CAZNDW010000008.1, on the reverse strand, counting down.
GGGGTTTCCCCCACCAAAATCGACAAGGCTATCGCCGCTGTCAAGGCCTATACAACACGGGTGGGGGAGGGGCCCTTCCCCACGGAATTCCCCGCGGGCCTCAAAGAAGAGATCAGAAACAAAGGCAAGGAATTTGGGGCCACGACCGGCCGTCCCCGTCGCTGCGGTTGGTTCGACAGCGTCCTGGTGCGTTACGCGGTGGTCATCAACGATATCTCGGAATTGGCCATGATGAAGCTGGATGTCTTGGATGGCTTAAAGAAGCTCAAAATCTGCACGGCGTATCGGTACCAAGGAAAAATCTATCGAGATTTTCCCTTGGATTTTGAAGTCTTAAGCAAGGCTGAGCCCATTTATGAAGAGATCCCTGGCTGGCAGACCCCCACCCGCGGGATTCGTCGCTATCAGAATTTGCCTTCCAATGCCAAGCGTTATATTGAGCGGTTGGAAGCATTGACTGGGGTCCGGATGAAGTACATCTCTATTGGGTCCAAAAGAGATGAAACCATTATCCGATAAAATTCTTGACTTTGATTTATCCCTATGTTAATTTGGGTACATTCATTTTAAGTTTCCAGCCGCACGTCAGACTTCACCCCCACACCCATCAGGGGTGTGGGGGCTTCACGTTAAGGAAGAACAGTGAAACACACATCCCCCACGCAGGATTTTTTAATAATACTCATTATAATCTTTTTAAGTCTGGGCTTAAGCGGATGCGCCTCCATGTTTCAGGCCCGAAGAACCGGCGCCGCAGAGGATATCTCCCGATTAAAAAGTGAATTGGACGAGTTGGAACAAGCCAAGGTCCAGTTGGAAGAACGGCTCAAAAATGAAATCGCCCAAAATCAGGTCAAAGTCGAGATGCTGGAACGCGGACTGGTCATCACCCTCGTTGCCGAGGTCTTGTTTGATTCCGGAAAAGATCACCTCCGGCCTCCGGCCTTGGAGACATTGGGGAAAATTTCTTCTGTCTTGAAGACAACGGTGCGGGATCTCCCGATCGGCGTTGAAGGCCATACCGACAATGTCCCCATCAAATTCTCGGGATGGAAATCCAATTGGGAGCTTTCAACCGCCAGGGCCTTGAGTGTCCTGCATTGCCTCATCGACGTGCAAGCGATTGACCCGCAGCGATTGTCCGCGACTGGATATGGAGAATATCGTCCCCTGACCTCTAACGAGACCTCCGAGGGCCGCAAGAAAAATCGACGGGTGGAAATTGTTATCCTGCCGAAAATGATTCAGAATCGGACCGGAGACGAAAAGATCGTCAGCCGTAGAAATTTTAACGAGACGAGTTCACCCAAAACGTCCAAACCTTCTGAGGAAGGGTTAAAATAACATTGGGAGGCGGAAATGAAAGAGAAGGCAAAGCAAAAGATTTTGGTGGTGGCTATTATCCTCATGGCCCTGGCGGGATTGATGACCATCAATTCCAAGAGGACCCTCGGTAAACTGCAACAAAACTTGGACCGCGAGCGATACCAGCGCATGGTGGCCGAAGAGAATTTTCACAAAGCGGCAACCAAGATCAATTCTCTGGAATCAGAATTGGCCGCTATCCGGGATAAGATTCAAAGTGCCCAAGTGATTTTAGAAGAAGGGCAGAAGACCAATGCGGATTTGCGATCCCAGCTGGAGGCGATCACCAAAGCCAAGGAAACCTTGGAAAAAAGAATGGAAGAGCTGAAAACCGCCAGTGCCTCGACAACTCAAGAGAAGTGACTTTGTCTCGGCATTGTCCCGAGCCATTCTCGATAAAGAATTCAATGAGTTGGCGAGGGATAGTTCCTCGAAGGGGATCTCCAGCCCAACAACCTTAAAGGGAATATGAGCAACCTCTGGTCGTATTGACAGATCGCCGGCCTTCCTCAAGCTTTGAGCAGGGGTAAGGATCTTTCGGCAAAAAGGTTTCATCAATGGGGGATCACAATCCCCCATTTTATTTAAAGTCTTCTGAAAGAGGATGTGAGAATCTTTTTATGGATCAAGATATTTTGCCCCAGCATGTCGCCATCATCATGGACGGCAACGGCCGCTGGGCTCAAAAAAGACATCTTCCTCGGACACGCGGGCATATCGAGGGAGGCAAAAGGGTTGAGGAAATTGTTGGTGCGGCCCGCAAGAAAGGCATCAAGGTTTTGACTCTCTATACCTTTTCGACCGAGAACTGGAATCGGCCGCAAAGCGAGGTCTCGATGCTGATGCGGATGCTCACCTCCCTTCTCAACAAAAAAATCACAGAGCTGAGCCACAACGGCATTCGGGTGCAGTTTATTGGGAAAGAAGAAGGAATCCCTCCGGCGGTCCGGGAGGTGATCCATCGCGCCACCCAGCTGACAAAAAATAATACGGATATGATTTTAAATATGGCCTTCAATTACGGCGGCAGGCAGGAGATTGTGGAGGCCATCCAGCGGATCGCCGCCTCTCTCAAGAATAACACCCTCAAAATCAGCGATATCGATGAAGAGCTCATCGATCGATCGCTTTATACGAAGGGTCTGCCGGATCCGGATCTTTTGATCCGCACCTCCGGTGAGAAACGGATCAGCAATTTTTTGCTTTGGCAGTCCTCCTACGCGGAATTCTATTTCACAGACAAACTCTGGCCGGATTTTGATACGGCGGAGTTTGAAAAGGCCTTGATGGATTTTCAAACCCGGCAGAGGCGTTATGGCGGCATCTCGCCGGTTGGGGGTTAAACCATGTCCCAAGGGCGTCTTTTCAGTTCTACGGTGATGATCATTTTGACCGCTGGCGCGATCATCCAAAGCTGGTTTTTCATCCTTTTTGTGATGGCCTTGACCATCGGCGGGCTTTATGAATTCTTCACCATGGTGAAAAAAAAGGGCATTCCGATTTATAGTTATGTCGGCATTTTCATTGGAGCGATGATCCCGGCTTCGATTTATACCCGTTTCGAATTAACCAGAAACTGGGAGCTGCTTTTTATCGTGGTTGCCTTTTTGTTGATTTTGCTTTTGCAGTTTGCCCGGCAGGACAACAGCAATGCCATCGTGGGCATCGCCACCACGCTATTCGGGGTTTTGTATGTGGCGTGGTTTTTTAGTTTTTTGGTCAAGATCCGGCTGCTTCTGCCGGAACCCCAGGGCGCGAAATTGCTGGCCTTTATTGTGTTGGTGACCAAAAGTGGCGATATCGGCGCTCTTCTTGTTGGCAGCCGTCTGGGAAGGCATCCCTTACTGCCGAAAGTGAGCCCCCATAAGTCGATCGAAGGAAGCCTGGGGAGTTTTGCCTTCAGCATCATGGCCGCTATTTTGTCTCGTTCGTTTTTGCCGGTGGGTCTTGACTTTTCGATAGGGCACGTGGTTTTCATCGGAGCCTTCTTGGGAGGGATCGGTCAATTGGGGGATTTGTCGGAGTCCCTGATCAAAAGGGATGGCCAAGTGAAGGACTCGGGGAAACTCCTTCCGGGGATGGGAGGGGTTTTGGATGTGATTGATAGCCTGCTTTTTTGTGCGCCGGCTTTTTATCTTTATATGAGCGCGGCGTTGAATACCATTTAAGCGCGCAAGGAGAGATTGCTTTTTATCGGATATCGTTATGGCTGACCTCAACGCAAAAGGATTTTCCAAGATGGGTCTACGGCGGGTTGTGATTCTGGGCTCGACCGGTACAATCGGAATCAATACCCTGAAGGTCATTGAACGGTTTCCCCGTCAATTCCAAGTGGTGGGGCTGACCGCTTATCATAATCTTAAATTGATCGCGGAGCAGGTTAAGAGATTTGCCCCGGCCTATGCGGCGGTTAAAGCCTCAGGGATTGATGATTTAAAACGGCACATCTCTTCCAAAGCCACCAAGATCCTCGATGTCGACTCGGAGGTCGATCGTATCGTGAGTCATCCGGATGTGGATATGGTCGTCATCGGGATGCGGGGCGCAAGGGCGCTGGGGCCTTTTTTAAAGGCTGTTCGTTCGGGGAAGATGGTTGCCCCGGCCAACAAAGAGGCGTTGGTTGTGGCCGGGGATATCCTCTTGAAGGAAGCCCGAAAATATAACGCGAAGATTATCCCTATCGACAGCGAGCAGAGCGCGATCTTTCAGTGCCTGGAGGGAAGAAATGGGAACGAACCGGAAAAGATCTATTTAACCGCCTCCGGCGGCTCTCTGCACCGTGTCCATAAAAATCGGTTTTCTCGGGTGAGCTTAAGACAGATTTTAAAACATCCCCGCTGGAAGATGGGCAAAAAGATAACGGTCGATTCTGCCACACTCATGAATAAAGGCTTTGAAGTGATTGAGGCCCAAAGGCTCTTTGGGATCCCTCCGGATCAGATTGAAGTCATTATCCACCGGGAGGCCGTTATCCATTCTATGGTGGAATTTCAAGACGGAGTGATTTTGGCGCAGATGGGGGTAACCGATATGCGCCTGCCCATCCAGTACGCCTTGACCTATCCTCACCGCTTGGATTCTGGTTTGACGCAAATGAATTTTTTTCAGTTAAAGAAATTAACGTTTGATCGGCCGGATCGAAGAAAATTCCCAGCGCTAGACCTTTGTTTTCATGTGGCCCGAAGAGGAGGGACCCTTCCCTGTGTCTTAAATGCCGCCGATGAGGAGGCCGTGGAGGCGTTTTTCAAAGGGGATTTGAGTTTTTCCCAAATCACCAAAGTGATTGAAAAAGTCGTCCTCCGGCATAAAATGATAAAAAATCCCGACCTGAAGGAGATCTTGGATTCTGACCAATGGGCCCGGCAAGAAGCCCAAAGCCGTATCGAGAGCCTGAAAGGAAGGGATTTGAGTTGAGGTTTTTCCCATGAGCTTGGTGATTTTCATCGTCGTTATCAGTCTGCTCGTGATTGTTCATGAGTGGGGACACTTCATCATGGCCAAACGCCTCGGTGTGAAGGTGGAACGATTCTCGGTGGGTTTTGGACCGAAGCTCTATTCCTTTGTCCATCAAGAGACCGAGTTTATGATTTGCGCCATTCCTTTGGGCGGGTATGTGAAGATGGCCGGCGACGAACGTTTGAGCTGCCGGGGGCGGCCTGAGGAATATTATTCTCATTCTCCCGGACACCGGGCCTTGATTGTGATGATGGGGCCGGTCGTCAATTATCTGTTGGCGTATCTGTGCCTTTGGGTGGTCTTTGTGATCGGTTATCCCACGCTTTCTCCCAAGGTGGGACGGGTCCTCGAAGGGTATCCCGCCCACACGGCCGGTCTTCAAAAAGGGGATACGATCATCCGCATCGATCGTAAAAACATCCAAAGCTGGGAGGATGTGCAAAAGTCCATTGCCGCCTCCGATCAGGCGCAGCTGAATTTTGTTTTTATAAGAGACGGCCGGAAAATGGAAAAGACGATTGCCCCCAAAGAGGAATTCTCAGAAAATATCCTTCACCAGACAATCAAGGCACGGCGGGTGGGGATTGTCCCGGAAGAAGAGATTGTCGTTTTAAAGTATAACCCAATCGAATCCCTGGGCAAATCGTTCACCAGCCTCGCGGACATAACCACCACGACCGCCCAGGCCGTCTGGCGGATGGCGACGGGCGCCCTCTCTCCGAAAGAAGCCATGACCGGGCCGGTGGGGATTTTCTTCATTATTCAGAAGGCGGCTCATATGGGCTTTTCTTATCTTTTATATATTGTGGGGATCATCTCCGCGAGTCTGGCCATTTTTAATTTATTGCCTTTCCCGGTCCTGGACGGAGGGCATCTGGTTTTTTTGGGAATCGAGAAGATCCGTGGGAAGGCCCTGCCGGTCAAGGTGGATGAAGCCATCTCCCGGATCGGTGTAAGCCTGATTATCTTTTTGGCCTTGTATGTTTGTTATATTGATTTGGATCGACTGGGTTGGATTGATAAACTCATGACCTTCTGGAATCAAATGGGTCTGTAACGTTAACATTTCCGGGAAATAAAAAAGGAGCCTTTTAAAGCCATGGAAGATCTCAGATCGAAGATTCAGCAATTTCTGATCACCCGTACGGATTTTTTGGCCGTTAAGGACAGATTGAGCGAAGACGAATTGAGGTCATTTGTCTCTCGGGCCGTTCATGAGCTTTGCCAAGAATATAAGGTTCCTTTAGCCGAGATGGAGCGGGCAACCCTTGTCCGTGAGATCGTTGGGGCTGTGGTCAGTTTAGGGCCTTTAAGACCGTTGGTTGAAAATCCCTCGATCTCAGAAATTATGGTCAACGGTCCTAAGAAAGTCTACATACAAAAAAATGGCAAGACCGAATTGACCAACATCAAATTTGATGACACCCGGCATTTGATTCATGTCATCCAAAAGATGTTGGCGGCTTCAGGCTCAAGCCGCCGCGTGGATGAGTCCTCACCTTATGTGGATTTTTCTTTGCAGGATGGGTCGCGCGTGAATGTGATCCTTCCTCCGTGCTCTTTGAGCGGGCCGGTGGTGACGATTCGGAAATTCGCCTCCGACATTTTGACGATCGATGATCTCTTGAAACGCAATATGCTCGATAAAAAAATGGCGCTTCTTTTGATTGCCGCCATTAAAGCCAAATTGAACATTGTCTTCTGTGGGGCCACCGGCACGGGAAAGACCACCGCCCTCAATGTCTTGTCCCGCCACATCCCGCCCGATGAGCGCATCATCACCATCGAAGACACCTCCGAATTGAGGCTCCTGCAGGAGCACGTGGTGAGCCTGCAGGAGAAATCGGCGAATATCGAAGGCAAAGGCACAATCAGCATCCGGCAGCTTTTTGTCAATTCTTTGCGCATGCGTCCGGACCGGATTATCATTGGAGAGGTGCGCGGGGATGAAGCCTTGGATATGATTCAGGCCATCTCCAGCGGTCACAGCGGCTCCTTGGCCATCGTTCATGCGGACTCGCCGGAGGACTGTTTCAACAGGATTGTGACCATGATTCTCATGTCCGGGATTCGTTTGTCCACCGAAGAGATTAAAAAACAAGTGGCCCATGCCATTGATCTCATTGTCCATGTGGAGCTTTTTCCGGATGGGGTTCGGCGGATCACCTACGTTACTGATCTGGAATATGATCACCAGAGCACGGAACTCGTGATGAATCATATCTTTCGTTTTGAACAGGAAAAGATTAAGGAAGACGGATCGGTTATGGGCAACTGGGTTATGGGTAAGAAGACCCCTTCCTTTTTTCATAAACTGATTAAAAAAAATGCCGGGCTTCCGGCAGGATTTTTTGAATAAAGGCTTGAATGTACTGGAGCAAATTTTTTATTTCTACTTTAAAAGAGGTGCCGTTGGGGGTTGAGGCCGTAAGCCATCAGCTTCTTTTGCGCTCGGGGTTAGTCCATATGCTGACCTCCGGGGTTTATTCGTATCTTCCCTTGGGCTTAAGGGTTTTAAGGAAGATCGAAAGCATTATCCGAGAAGAAATGAATGCCAGCGGGGCGTGCGAGGTTTTCTTGCCGTGCCTGCAGCCGCTGGATTTTTGGAAAGAGAGCGGGCGGGACAAGACTATGGCTGAGGTCATGATCCGTTTCGAAGACAAGCGCGGGCGGCGGATGTGTCTGGGGCCGACCCATGAAGAGGTGATCACGGATCTTGTGAAAAATTATGTGCACTCCTACCGGCAGCTTCCGGTTATTTTGTACCAGATTCAAACCAAATTTCGGGACGAGACCCGCCCGCGTTTTGGGCTGGTGAGGGCCTGTGAATTTATTATGAAGGATGCCTACAGCTTTGACCGCGACGAAGTTGGTTTAAAAAAAAGTTATGATCTGATGTACGAGGCGTATCAAAGGATCTTCAACCGATGCGGCCTGAAGACCATCATTGTGGAGGCGGAGTCCGGGGCCATGGGCGGGAGCGTCTCCCATGAATTCGTCGTTGAGACCTCCCTGGGTGAGGATGCGGTCCTCGTATGTCCGGGGTGTGATCACAAAGCGGGGATCAGGGCCGGAGAGCAGGAAGGGACCCTTTGTCCCCGGTGCAAGAAGGAAAAACTCCAAAAGCAGGTGGCCATTGAGCTGGGCCATATTTTTCAGCTGGGGACCAAATACAGTCAAGCCCAAGGGGCTTTTTTCTTGGATCACGAGGGAAGAAAACATCCGATCATCATGGGTTGTTACGGCATTGGGGTGAGCCGTCTCCTAGCCGGGGTGATCGAGAAAAATCATGATGACAAAGGAATCGTTTGGCCGCAGACGGTCGCCCCCTTTGATGTGGAGATTCTTCCGCTGCAGACCAACGAACCCAAGGTCATGGATTTAGCGACGAGATGTTACGAGACCTTTACCAAGGCCGGCTGGGAGGTTCTGATGGATGATCGGGATGAAACCCCCGGGGTAAAATTTCATGATGCGGACTTGATCGGGCTCCCCTTTAGAATCATCCTTAGCAAACGGCTCTTATCCGAGAATAAGGTCGAGCTCAAGAACCGCAGAACAGGAGAGGTCCTCACGACCGGTCGTGAGGAAGTCCTCGATCGGTTCCGCCGAATGCCCCCCGCTGATTTGCCCCCTGCTTTCTTGCGAAAGTAAGAAGGGGGCAAATCAATGCGCGGGGGTTGAAACCTATGGGTGACCGAACACTCATGAGAGAAACATTATTCGAAAGTGTAGAAAAGCTCATTGATCCGTTCTTAAAAGAATCGGATTTGATTTTGGTCGATTTGAGGGTCCACTCGATGGTCACAGGGGTGATGATTCAAATTTTGACCGACCATCCGCAGGGCGGAGTGACGCTGGTTGAGTGCAGTCAATTGAATCGGAAAATCAGCCTGGCCATTGACCAAGAGAACCTGATCACGCAGCGTTATACGCTGGAGGTCTCATCCCCGGGCTTGGACCGCCCTTTGAAAAGCCCTCAAGATTTTTTTCGGGCGGCGGGCCGTCCGGTCAAATTTTTTTTATCCCAGCCGGTTGACGGTAAATGGGAACACCAGGGAATTGTCCGGCAGGTGACCGACGAAGCGGTTTTGATCGAAAACCAGACAACCCAGACGGCGATTCCTTTAAACCAGATCAACAAGGCCCAACAGACCATAGGAAAGGTGTAGTTATGGATAGTGAGTTATTGGGGATCCTAGAGCAGCTGGAACGCGACAAAGGCATTGATAAGGAAATATTAATCCAGGCGGTGGAGACGGCGGTTGCCTCGGCGGCCAAAAAGGTCTGGAGTGTGGATAAAGAGGAGGAGATCAAGGTCACAATCGACCGCAAGACCGGCAAGCTCACCGCTTATGCGGGTGATCAAGAAATCCGATCCAACGAATTCGGGCGGATCGCGGCCCAAACCGCCAAGCAAGTGGTGATCCAAAAGATTCGAGAAGCGGAAAAAGATGTCATTTTTACCGAATACCAATCCCGGATCGGCCAGATCATCAGCGGCTCGATTTATCGCTTTGACAAGGGAAACATCATTGTGGATTTAGGGAAGACCGAGGCCTTTCTTCCCAAGAGCGAGCAGTCTCCCAAGGAAGAATTCCGGCAGGGAGACCGCATCCGGGCCTATGTCTTGGATGTCCGGCGGGAGATGCGCGGGCCGCAGATCGTTTTATCGCGGGGCAATCCCAATTTCGTCAAGCGGCTTTTTGAATTGGAGGTGCCGGAGATTTACGAGGGGATCGTTGAGATGAAAGCCATTGCCCGCGATCCCAGCGAGCGGACAAAGATTGCCGTCTACTCCAAAGATGAAAAGGTGGACTGTGTCGGGGCCTGTGTGGGGATGCGGGGCTCCCGCGTCAAAAACATCGTTTCCGAACTGCACGGAGAGAAAATCGACATTGTGCGTTATTCCTCGGATATGAAAGAGTACATCCAGGCAGCCCTCTCTCCGGCGGATATCTCCCAGATCCAATTGAATTCCAACGAGAAAAAGGCCGTCGTTATCGTGGCGGAAGATCAGTTGTCTTTGGCGATCGGCAAACACGGCCAGAATGTCCGTTTGGCCAGCCGGCTCGTGGACTGGGAGCTGGATATCTTCTCCATAGCTCAGTGGCAGGAAGAGCAGAAACGACAACAAGAAGGCGAGAAGCCGGTTAAAGAGAAGCCCGCAAAAGAGAAGCC
>CAZNDW010000008.1:0-5901 GCA_964571895.1 uncultured Planctomycetales bacterium | reverse complement strand
ATGCGCGTATCCGATTTAGCCAAAGAGTTTCATACAACCAGTGAGACCATCCTGGCAAAGCTGAGGTCGCTCAAACTCAAAGCCAAGGACAGCGATCAGGAATTAAATTCCGCGGTGACTGTGGTTCTGCGCAGTGAGCTGATCAAAGAGTTAAAAGGTAGACCTCAGGAAATCAAGGGATCCAAAGAAAAAATAAAACCGCAGGAAAAGATAAAAAGGCCCGCCCCCGAGAAAGTTCTTCCCACCTCCAAGAAACCAGCCAAGGCTGCCTTGGCTAAGACAAAAGCCGTTGGCAAGTCCGTGATCGCTAAGAAATCATCATCGACGACCAAGGCCCCTCAGAAACCAGCCTTGAAAAAGGTTCCTCTGCCCAAAGTCAAACCACCCGAATTTGTGAAACCGCCTGCCCCCAAACCATTTTTTTCTAGAGAATCTCCCTTGAGGGCTGTCCCAGAGGCCCCCAAACCGGTTTCCCCTAAGAAAGCTCCCGCCCGGCCACAGACCGTCACCACCGAGGCCATCCATCCTCAACCGGCCGCTCCCCCGACCGCGGTTTCGCTGCTGCAGCCTCTGGAGATTAAGGTCCCGATCTCTGTTAAAGATCTCTCTGTCCGTTTGCAGCAGAAGCCCAGTCTTCTTTTAAAAAGACTTTTGGAGAAAGGGATTTTTGCCAACATCAATCAGAATCTCAGCGAGGAGGTCACCAAAGATCTTGCCCTCCATTTTGGATATGAGATGATCAAGGCCAGAACCCAAGAGGAGCAGCTCCTGCAGCTGCACAAACTCGAGGAGGATTCTGCACAGCTTAAACCCCGGCCGCCGGTTGTGACTCTCATGGGTCATGTGGATCATGGAAAGACTTCCTTGTTGGATAAAATCCGAAAGAGCCGGATCGCAGATCAAGAACACGGAGGAATCACCCAGCATATCGGCGCCTATTCGGTGCCTCACCCTAAAGGAAAAATCACATTTTTGGACACCCCCGGGCATGAGGCCTTTACCGCGATGCGGGCCCGAGGGGCGCATCTGACCGACTTGGTGATTTTGGTTGTAGCCGCGGACGAAGGGGTCATGCCGCAGACTCAAGAGGCGGTTGATCATGCGCGGGCGGCCCAGGTGCCGATTGTGGTCGCCTTAAATAAGATTGATAAACCCGGCGCCGACCCGGACCGGGTCAAGAAACAACTGGCGGATTGTGATTTGGCTCCGGAGGATTGGGGCGGCAAGACAGTGGTCGTGGGGGTCTCGGCCTCAACCGGCGAGGGGATTGATCATCTCTTGGAAATGATTCTTTTGGAGGCCGAATTATTGGAACTCAAGGCCAATGACCAGAGGAAGGCCTCCGGTGCGGTGGTGGAGGCTCATGTGAGTCATGGAAAAGGGCCTGTGGCTACCGTGATTGTGCAGAATGGGACTCTCAAAGAGGGAGATGTGGTGGTGGTGGGCACCCACGTGGGGAAAATCCGTGCGATGTTTGATGATCATCAAAAACCGATTAAGGAGGCCCCTCCCTCAATAGCCGTCGAGATTCTAGGCCTTTCCGGCGTGCCTGAGGCCGGAGATCCGTTTTATGTGGTGGAAAACGAACGCCTGGCCAGAGAAATCGCCCTTAAGCGGCAAGAGCAGGCCAAGTTAAAGAAGCTTCAGGAACCCGCACGGATCACCCTGGAAGATATCTACGCCCAGATACAGGAAGGCAAGATCAAAGAGCTCAATTGTATTGTGAAGGCCGATGTGCAGGGGTCGCTGGAGGCCGTTGTGGATTCGCTGAAGAAAATTCTCCAACAAGAAACTGACCACAAATTGGGGTTGAATTTTATCCACACCGGCGTGGGGGACATCAATGCCTCGGATGTGATTCTGGCTGATGCCTCCAACGCCATCATCATCGGTTTTCAGGTCGAGGTGGACACTCGGGCAAAAGAGGAGTTGGAACAACACCCCGTTGACGTGCGGACTTACCGGATTATTTATGATGCCGTTAACGACGTGAAAAAGGCGCTGGAGGGGCTTTTGGAGCCCAAGACCAGAAAGAAATTCGTGGCCCGTGTCGAGATCCGCCAGGTCTTCAAGCTGAGCAAGGCGGGGGTTGTGGCGGGGTGTTTTGTGCAGAAGGGGAAAATCCACCGCAAGGTTCAGGTGGACATCCTGAGAAACGGTCAGGTTGTTTTTTCGGGGGCACTCTCTTCTTTGAAACGGTTCAAAGACGATGTCCGCGAAGTCGCCGAAGGGTTCGAATGCGGGTTGACGCTTGCGGGCTTCGATCAGATTGAATCCGGCGACGTCCTTGAGGCCTATGAATTAGAGAAGATCTTAAGAACCTTATGAAAAAAATTGTTTTAAGCGGTATGCGTCCAACGGGACGGCTCCATTTGGGCCATTGGGTGGGTGTCCTGAACAATTGGATTGAGCTGCAGGATCAATACCACTGCCTTTTTGCCATTGTGGACTGGCATGCGCTGATGGGCGAGTATGAGCACACCAAAGAGATCTCTGAAAATACCCTGGAGATGGCGGTCGATTGGCTCGCCTGCGGGATTGATCCGGAAAAGTCCATCCTCTTTGTGCAGTCGCATGTCCCCGAACACCTCGAGTTATACATGATCCTTTCGTGTCTGACGCCCCTTGGGTGGCTCGAACGCAATCCCACGTATAAAGAACAGCTTAAGGAAGTTCCCTCGCGTGATCTTCAAACCCATGCCTTTTTAGGATATCCGGTCTTGCAGGCCGCGGATATCCTGCTTTATAAAGCCAATTGTGTGCCGATTGGGGAGGACCAGCTTCCTCATTTGGAGCTGACGCGAGAGATTGCCCGTCGATTTAATCATCTTTACAAGACGGATCTTTTTTCGGATTGCCAGCCTCTTTTGAGCCCGACCCCGCGGCTTTTGGGGATCGACGGCCGCAAGATGAGCAAAAGCTATCAAAACGCCATTTACCTTTCGGATACCCCCGAAGAGGTTCGCTCAAAAGTCCAGCGCATGTTTACGGATCCGCGGCGGATCAAAATCACCGATCCCGGCCACCCCGAAGAGTGCAACGTTTATACGTATTACCAGACTTTTGTCCCTTCAAAAGAAAGGCGCCGGGAGGTCTACGATTGGTGTTCCGGTGCTAAGAAAGGCTGCACGGAATGCAAGGAAACCCTCGCCGGGCACCTTCTCCAGGTCCTCAAGCCGATTCAGGAGAAACGGGAGCGTCTTCAAAAAGACAAAAATCGGATTAAGGAGATGTTACGCGAAGGGGCCCAAAAAGCCGGCGCCCTGGCGAAAAAGACGATGGAGGAGGTGAAGGAGGCGGTGTTTTATTCTCCTTCGTATTAGTAATAGAAAACGCTGATGACCTACAAACTGAAACTCGAAGTCTTTGAAGGCCCGCTGGATCTTTTGCTGTATCTTATTAAAAAAAATGAGATCAACATTTATGACATCCCCATCGCTCAGGTGACCGAACAATACCTCGAGTACATTGAACTGATGCGGTTGTTGAATCTGGATACCATTGGCGAGTTCTTGGTGATGGCAGCGACCCTCATGCAGATCAAATCGAAGATGCTTCTTCCCCCGGATCCCACCGAGGAGATCGCGGAGGAGCCGGATCCCCGGGAGGAATTGGTGCGCCGGCTTCTGGAATATCAGCAATTTCAAGGAATCGCTGAAAATCTCAAAGACAAAGAGGCCAAGCGCCAGGATTTATTTCCCAGGGCGGTGGACCCACAGAAACTCCAGGAGATCAAAGAGGATTCTAAAGAGGTTTATTGGGAGGTGAGTCTCTTTGATTTGATGGACGCGTTGACCAAAACCCTGAACCGGCAACGCGAGGAAACCATCTATGAATTGGATCAGGACGAATACACCATCGAGGGGAAGATCCATGACATTTTGCATCTTCTTTTAAATGAAAAGCGGATTGTCCTGCGGGAACTCTGGGGGGGCATGAAGACGAAATCCGAGATCATTGTCACGTTCCTGGCGATTTTGGAGCTCATCCGTTTAAGGGAAATCATCGCGCTCCAGAAAAGATTGTTTGACGATATCGAAATCGTCCGGAATAAAGAGAATGTCGAAGCGCCCAGTGAGGCGTAAGTTTCCATGGAAGAGACCAGAAAACTGATCCTCAAACAGGAGAAGGAGACCGAAGAAGACCAGATTATGAGCCTGTCCCTTCGGCCCGCGCGGCTGAGGGATTTCATCGGGCAGAAGGAGCTCGTCGAAAGTTTAACCGTATCCCTGCAGGCGGCCCAAAAACGAAAAGAACCCTTGGAGCACGTGCTTTTTTCCGGACCTCCGGGATTGGGGAAAACGTCTCTGGCGGGCATCATCGCCCATGAGATGCAGACCCGCATCACCGCAACCAGCGGCCCCGCGATCGGCCGCGCCGGAGATTTGATCGGGATTTTAACGAACTTAGAGAAAGGCGACATTCTTTTTATCGACGAGATCCACCGTTTATCCAAAACGGTCGAGGAATTTTTGTATCCGGCCATGGAGAATTTCCAAATCGATTTTGTCGTGGATCAGGGGCCGTATGCCAAGTCGATCAAATTCAACCTCAAACCCTTCACCTTGATTGGTGCAACCACCCGAAGCGGTCTCTTGGCCTCGCCGTTGCGGGACCGCTTCGGGATCTTTCATCATCTGGATTTTTATCAAATTGAGGAGTTGAGGGCCATTATTTTGAATTCGGCTAAGAAGCTCAATTGCCCCATCGATGACGAGGCGGCTTTGGAGATTGCGCGCCGGGCGCGGGGAACGCCCCGGATTGCCAACCGGCTCCTGCGGCGGGTCCGCGATTATCATCAGGTGAAACGCCTCGGCAGCCGGATCGACACGGAAACGGTCCAAGAGACGATGCAGGTCTTAGGGATTGATCATGTGGGCTTGGATGAGGTGGATCGCCGCTTTATCAGGGTGATCGAAGAATATTATAAAGGAGGCCCGGTGGGGATTGAGGCCCTGGCCGCCACGTTAAACGAAGAAGAAGACACGCTTGTGGATACGATCGAACCTTATCTTCTGAAGATCGGTTTTCTCAAACGCACCTCTCGCGGACGGGAACTCACGGATTCTACCTTGCAGTATCTTAACGGCCAAGGGGGCTCCGGCCGGCGCAAACGACAGGCGGAGTTGTTTTAGGGATCAAGGAGTTTGAGAAGCATGGGGGATATTGGGCGAATTTTGGTTTTTATAGGAGGGATCCTCATTCTATTCGGTTTGGGAGTGATCCTCATGGGAAAAATCCCTTGGCTGGGAAAACTGCCCGGGGATATCATCGTCAAAAAAGAAAATTTCAGCTTTTATTTTCCGCTGACAACCTGTTTGATCTTAAGCGCCCTCCTCAGTTTGATCCTCTTTTTATGGAACCGAAAATAAAAAAGGATTCTCGCATCAAAGGGAAATCCCTGGGGATGGTTGTGTGTCTTTGCCTTTGGACAGCAGCCCAGGCCCAAGGGGAGATCTTGACCTCTCCCCAAGACGCCCTCCAGATCCGGATCGCTGTCTTTAAGGATCTGGAAGGCTTTCAGCTTTCTTTGAACAGCCGTTACAAAATTCTCGCCATACCGACAGGAGAGACCCTTTCCGAGGGCCGCGGGATCAAAGACTCCCGGGTGAAGGCCTCCTCCAACGCTATTATGATCGGTGATCAGAAATATCCGGTCGATCGGCTGCATATTGTTCCCCAGTATGACACTACACTCTCCGTCAACAACCGGCGGTTTCGCGGGACCATCCAAGTAATCAAAAACGCCAACAATCGTTTGTTGGTTGTCAACGTTGTGGGCTTAGAAGATTATGTCCGGGGAGTTTTGTATCATGAGATCTCCCAACATTGGCCCAGGGACGCCCTAAAAGCCCAATCCGTTGCCACAAGAACGTATGCGCTGAAGCGATGGCAAGAGAT
>CAZNDW010000007.1:14239-26371 GCA_964571895.1 uncultured Planctomycetales bacterium | reverse complement strand
CCTGCCTTCGTTCATCAATGATGATCTTGCGCAATTCGACTTGGATGATCATGGTGATACCCTAATCCCCCTTTTTTCGTCTACCTCTTCCCCTGGGCTTTTTATCTTTGTTTTTATCCTTGACCTTATCCTTCTCTAATATCAATTTCAACTCATTCATAAATTGATTGACATCTCGAAACTGACGGTAGACCGAAGCGAAGCGGACATACGCCACCTCATCCAAGACGGCGAGTCTTTCCATAATGATCTCGCCGATCGTCTTGGCCTCCACCTCCCGGTCGTATTTTCTTTGGATCGCCCGTTCGATCTCCAAGGTGATTTCCTCGATTTTATCCATGCTGACCGGGCGCTTCTCGCAGGCCTTGAGGATCCCGGCGATGATCTTCTGGCGGTCAAAGGGCTGCCGGCGGCCGTCGCGCTTGACGACCATCAAAGGGACCTGCTCCATATACTCATAGGTGGTGAAACGCCTCTGACATTTCAAACACTCCCGCCGGCGGCGGGTCGAGCTCCCATCCCGGGTTAACCGGGAATCAATGACCTTTGTCTCTTTATGCGGGCAGAACGGGCATCTCATCTCTTAAACTCATATATAGAGGAAATCTCTTGGTGATTTGATCAACTCTTTGCCTAACCTCGTTGAGAAGTCTTTCATCATCTTTATGCGAAATGGCGTCGTCGATCAGACCGCCGATTGTCTTCATTTCCTTCTCTTTCATGCCGCGGGTCGTGACCGCGGGCGTCCCGATTCGAAGACCGCTCGTGACAACCGGAGGCGCCGGGTCAAACGGAATAAGATTTTTGTTGACCGTGATGCGCACCTGATCCAGAAGGTGCGCGGCGTCTTTGCCGCAGATATCTTTTTTTCTTAAATCCACCATGAAAAGATGATTGTCGGTGCCGCCGGTCACCACCCGAAAATCACGCTCGGATAAATCCGCGGCCAGGGCCTTCGCATTCTTGACAATCTGGCGTTGGTATTCTTTAAATCCTTCTGTCAAGGCCTCCTTCAGGGCCACGGCCTTGGCCGCGATGATGTGCATCAAAGGGCCCCCTTGGACCCCGGGGAAAATCGCTGTATCGATCTTCCTGGCAAATTCTTCTCGGCAGATGATCATTCCCCCTCGGGGCCCGCGCAAGGTCTTGTGGGTGGTTGTGGTGACGAATTCGGCATGCGGGACAGGGTTCGGATGCAAGCCAACCGCCACCAACCCCGCGATATGCGCCATATCCACAAAAAGGTAGGCCCCTACGGAATCGCAGATATCGCGGAATTTTTTAAAATCAATGATCCTCGAATAGGCCGAGGCCCCGGCCACGACCATTCGCGGACGGTGCTCTTTGGCCAAGGATTGAATCTCGTCGTAATCCAGCATCTCGGTTTGGGGATTCACTTTATAGGTAACGATATGGTATGTTCTGCCGGAGAAGTTGACCTTATGGCCATGGGTCAGATGCCCGCCGCAGGCCAGATCCATGGCCAAAACGGTATCCCCGGTTTTTAGAACCGAAAGATAGACCGCCATGTTCGCCTGGGAGCCGGAATGGGCCTGCACGTTGACGTGATCGCCGCCGAAAAGCTTTTTGGCCCTTTCGATCGCCAGATTCTCGACGATATCCACGTTCTCGCAGCCGCTGTACCAGCGCGCCGCGGGGTACCCCTCGGCGTATTTGTTGGTCATCACCGACCCCTGGGCTTCCAAAACCGCCTCCGAGACAAAATTCTCAGAAGCAATCAGCTCCAAATTGTCATTTTGTCTTTTGATTTCTTTTTGGATGGCGGCGTATACGTCCGGATCTATTTTTTGCAAATAATGCATGAAAATCTCCTATCGTAGAGTCACCAGGTCACAAAGTCACAATGTCACACGTCGAGACTTTTGGGTCCTTAAACCTGTGACTGGTGACCTTGTGACCTCTTTATATCTCTTTGCATCTTCCTCTCAATCGCCCGAATCTGCTTAACCCGCCGCAGATGCCGGCCTCCGGCAAAAGGGGTCTTAAGCCAAGTCTTGAGAATCTCCATCAATTCTCGAGGGGAAACAAACTTAGCCCCCAGAACCAGCACATTGGCATTGTTGTGCTCGCGGGACAAAGAGGCCGCTTCCCGGTTATAGCAAAGCGCCGCGTACACCCCCCGCACTTTATTGGCGACAATGGCATTGCCGATTCCCGTCAGGCACACCAAAATCCCCCGGGAGCCTTTGGCGGCAGCCACCCGGGAGGCCACCTCATAAGAAATCTGCGGGTAATCGCAGGGAACCTCATCTTGATGGGTCCCCAGATCGATGGTGGAGTAGCCTTCCTTTTTTAGAAAATCCCGGATTTTATTTTTTAAGCGAAACCCGCGGTGATCCGCGCCAATAAAGATCTTCAAATGATCTTCACTATCTTTTGGATAGCCTCCTTAATGGTCCACAGACATTCGTCATAGGTCTCGGATGGTCTTCCGATGGGATCGGGAATATCCAGATCCGTCTCAGAGCCTTTGGGGATGCGAGCAAATTCCTTCAAGAGGTAAACCCGTTTTTCGATCTCCGGCGCCATCTCTAAAACCTGCTGGCGGTGCTGCCGGGTCATCACCAAAACCAGATCGGCCTTCTTCAATAAGATATCCGTGACCGCCTGGGCCTGGTGCTTTGAGGCATCCAACCCTTCCTTTTTAAGAGTCACAACCGTTTCCGGGCTCGCCGGCGTGCGGATAAAAACACCCGTGCCGGCGGAGAGGATCTCCACATCGACGCGTTTTTCCAGCATCTTTTTTAAAAGGTATTCGGCCATCACCGAACGGCAGCTGTTGCCGGTGCAGACAAAAAGGATGGTTTTCCTGCGGATGATGGCGTCCACATCCTGCTGGGTGATGGTGCCCTCTCGAGTCACTCTCGGGGAATCTTGCGTAAAATCGACGACCGTGGAGCTCACCCCCAGCCGGCAAGTCCCTCCATCCAAAGCAACGTCCACCAAACCATCCAGATCTTTGAGAGCCTCTTGGCACGTGGTGGGAGGGCTGCGCCCTTCGATATTGGCGGAGGGCGCGGCCAGCAGGCATCCGGAGTGGGCGACCAGCCGCGAGGCCACGGCGTGGTCGGAGACCCGCAGTCCCAGCGTTCCTTCGCCCATTTTATCGGGCACAATCACGGTCAAGGGCCCAGGCCAAAACTGATCGATCAATTTGTACAAAGCCGGCTCGTTGTACGAGGTTAAATTCAATATCCGGGCGGGCCGGTCGATTAAGATGGAAAAAGGCTTTTGTTCGGCTCGCTTTTTGATTTCCCGCAGACGGCCCAACGCTTTTGTATTATCAAAGTCACAACCGAGCCCATAAACGGTCTCGGTGGGGAAAATAACCATGCCTCCTTCTCGGATAATCTTGGCGCAGTAAACGATTTTATCAATCTCTGGAGAAAATGGATGGACACTGATAAGGCGTGTTTTCAAGAAGAATCCTTTTATGGGGGCCCCGCCCCCGCCTATTACAATTTGATCTTGAGGATTTTTTCTTTTTCGTCGTCCCGGTATCTTTCCAGCTTCTTCTCCAGCGTTTTATCCGATAAGCTCAGAATCCGCAACGCCAGAAGCGCCGCATTTCTTGCGCCCCACTTGCCGACGGAGACACAGGCGACCGGCACCCCGGGCGGCATCTGGACCGTGGAAAGAAGCGAATCCAATCCATGAAAAGGCGTCGCTTCCATCGGGACCCCAATGACCGGAAGCAGTGTGTAGGCGGCCACCACCCCGGCCAAGGCTGCTGAGCCCCCGGCCCCGGCAATCACGACTTTAATCCCCCGAGACTTAAGTTCCTTGGCATACTGCGCGGTCTCCTCGGGCGTGCGGTGGGCCGACAGGACGCGCATGTCGTAGCTTACCCCGAATTCCTTCAGAAGGCTGGCTGCCTCTTCAAAGGTAGCGAGATCCGATTGACTGCCCATTAAAATAGCGATTTGAACTTTGTCCATTCCTCACCTCTGGTCTTGCGTGAACCCCGTACCACGGCTTCATAGGCGGGGCTTCCCGTGCCCGTGGTACGGGGTGAAAAGATTTTCCCTCAACAAAAGCTGGCTGCTTTTTAGTTTCTCCAGCCTCGCTAATTCTTCTATGGCCTTGCTCCCAATATCCCGACGGAAAAAACGGTTCTCAAAATGAATCTTGTCCACGGCCTCGTACGTATTCTTAATCGTCTCTTTAATCTCTTCGCCCAGAGCCGTAACGCCCAGAACCCGTCCGCCGGAGCTCAAGATTCTTCCATCGGATTTCCGGGTGCCGGCATGAAAGACCAAAGCATCTTTCTTCTCTGTGACGAGATCCAGCCCCTTGATCTCCTTGCCGGTTTCATACGCTTCGGGATATCCCTGGGAGCCCATCACGACACAAACGCACCAGCGGAGATCCCATCTCAAGTAGGGCCACCATAAAAGGCCCCGCGCGCTTCGAAGCATCACTCTCAAGAGATCGCTTTTAAGACGGGGCAAAACGGCCTGGGCTTCGGGATCGCCGAAACGCACGTTGTATTCCAAAACAAACGGCCCTTCCTTGGTGATCATCAGCCCGATGTACAAAACCCCTTTGAAAGGACACCCCTCTTCTCTCATTCCCCGGATCGTCGGGCCGACGATCCGCCGGGCAATTTCCTTCATCAATTCCGGGGAGACGAAAGGCGTCGGGGAATAAGCGCCCATGCCGCCGGTATTGGGCCCGCAATCGTGCTCAAGGGCCCTTTTATGATCCTGGGAGGCCTCCAGCAGAATAAAACGGCTGCCGTCGCTGATGGCTAGAATGGAGGCCTCCTTGCCTCTCAAGTACTCTTCGATTACCACCTGCCGGCCGGCCTCCTTAAAAATCTTTTTTTCAAAAACCTGCTGGAGAATCTCCTCGGTTTCTTCCATGGTAAAGCCGATCAAAACCCCTTTGCCACCGGCCAGACCGTCCGCCTTAATCACGGCGGGAGAGGCCATCTCCCTTAGGACCCGGCAGAAAGGCCTCGCCCGGAGGGGGCTGTCCGCAACCTCAAAAGCGCCAGTGGGGATCTTATGCCTCTTCATAAATTGTTTGGCAAAGACCTTGCTTCCTTCCAGACGGGCGGCCTGTTTGGAAGGGCCGAATATTTTCAGGCCTTCTTTTTGAAATTCATCGACGATGCCCAGCACCAGCGGCGCCTCGGGGCCGACGACCGTAAAATCAATCCGATGGTCGCGGGCGAACTTCAAAAGACCGGGGATGTCAGCGGGCTCAAGATCCACGCACTGCGCCAGTTCGGCGATCCCGGCGTTTCCGGGCGCACAAAAAATCTCTTTAGCCAGGCGGCTTTGCCTGATCTTCCAGACCAAGGCATGCTCGCGGCCGCCGGAACCCACAACCAAAACTCTCATAGCCTTATCCTTTATGTGGGATCGTTTATGACTTCCCCGATCTCCCAGTTTTCCACTTTCTCATCAGACAAAAATTTTCTTACACCCTCGACATCGCTTTGCGAAACAACCAAAATCATCCCGATCCCCATATTAAAGGTGGTGAACATCTCTTTCTCGTTAAGACGCCCTTGCTTTTGAATCCGCTGAAAGATCTCCGGAGTCGGCCAACGGGTTTTATCGATCTTGAAGCATTTCCCCTCTGGGACAATCTTGGCGACTTTCTTGTAATACGCCCCACCGGTCACATGGGCCAAACCTTTGACAGCGTCGGAAAACTTTTCGATCAGCCGCAGGATTGGTTTCACATAAATCCGGGTCGGCTGCAAAAGCTCTTTTGCGTATTTTCTCTGCTCCGGTAAAGAGAAAACTTTGCGCACCAGCGAAAATCCGTTGGAATGAAGGCCACTGGCGGCCAGCCCTAGAATACGATCTCCTTCATCGATCGCCGAGCCATCGATGATTTTCTTCTTTTCAACAACACCTACGGCGAATCCGGCCAAATCATACTGATCGCCTTTATACATCCCCGGCATCTGGGCCGTTTCTCCTCCCAACAGAGGACAACCCGCCAGCTCGCAGCCTTTGACAATGCCCTGCATAACCTCATTTAAAATGGAGGGCTTTAGTTTACCACAGGCAATGTAATCCAGAAAGAACAAAGGTTTGGCGCCCAGACACAGGAGATCATTGACGTTCATGGCCACGAGATCAATTCCCACGGTGTCATGCTGATGAACCATTTGGGCGATCAGAAGCTTTGTCCCGACCCCGTCGCTCGAGGAAACCAAAACCGGCTCTTGATATTCTCCGGATGGAAAGGCCAGCAGTGATCCAAAAGCCCCTTGGGATTTTAAAACCGCCGGGGTCATGGTCCTTGCGGCCATCCGCTCAAGATTCTTAACAAAACCTTGGACCTTTTGAATATCGACACCGCTGGATTTGTAGGTGAGTTTGGGGGTCATGGGTTAAATTCTTCCCAGCACATTTTTTTATTCTTCACGTCCCTAGAATTCCTTATTCTGCTTTGAGAAATTTCTCTAGCTGATCTTTGGTTATAAGTTTTACATGTTTCATGAAAAATGGCTTCAAAAATCTCCTGGCATCCCAAGAATATAAAATTTGATCATTCATCAGGGTAAATTCGATTATCCTCAGCACCTCATTTTGAGAAAACTGACTTTCCAGTTTAAAAAGCGATCTTGCATTAACACCGGCCTCGAAAAAAGACCCAGATGCTTGAAAAACCATTAGTTTTTTTTCCAATTCTTCAGAATTAGCACCATGGATGATCCCCTCTTTAATTAGCCATCCTTTGATGGAACCATGCAAATCAGAAAGGCTAATTCTATGGCCTTGATACTTCGAATAGAAACCGACCGGGTCACTACCGTTTGTGTCAGGAATCAAGGGAATAATCTTTATTTCTTTAGCCAAGGCAAATCCTGCTTCCTGCTGACACCAAAATGATGACTCGAGATTTCTTGTATGTAGTGGCATAAAAAAATCTGAAGATTCTAGATTCTTCAAGATTTCTTGCTCCCATTGAGAACCCGGCACAATATCATCATGGGCAACGAAACATTCCACAACATCATAACTTTCAAAATATTGCTTCAATTCACCTGCGACTCTTTTATCTCTTTGAGAATAACTTAAAAATATTTTCAGCATAAAAACTCATTTGGAGTTCTGGTACCACATACCGTAACCGTAATTAAAAAATCCTGGCCATTTTACCGGTCCGGATTATGGTTCGACTCGCTTCGCTCGCTCACCACTGGTTAAGCGAGGCGAATCCATTCGAATTCGCTCGGGGCATTGCCTTTCTCCAACCAAGACTGAGATGCGGATAAATAGGATCCCTTCAACGTTTCGTGATCCTATTAATAGTTCATGATCCTATTCGACCGCCATTTCACGTCTCGGACTTTACTTTTCCTCTCGCATATAATACCCAATTCCCTACCCAATTGATTAGGTATTACCCAATTCCCACTTCCGAGTTTTCTTCCACTCAGCATTTTGGCCGCGGCCTAAACATTGAACGCGTCCAGACGCGCGGAGCTTTTTCAACAATTGACGAATCAAGTCCACACTTACGCCAGGACATTCTCTCTGAAGGTCGGACACCCGAAACGTACTTCCAGCACGACCTATTGCATTGATGACAAGCTCGGTTTTAGCACCCTTTGGTAAAGCAACTTGACCGACCCTTTGTTCAAATTCTTGACAGGCTGTCTTTAAAATATACAAAAGATAATTGATGTAAGGCCACGGATCATGCTTGCCCTCATGCCAGCCGCGGGAACTCTGCTCTAAAGTTTCGTAATATCGTTCTTTATTCTGCTCAGTGAGACGCTCCAAGCTGATGTAACGGCCGACTTCATAACCCAGCGAGTAACATTGAAGTAAAAGAATGAGCCTTGAAACGCGACCATTCCCGTCTCGAAAAGGATGAATACAAAGGAAATCCAGATTAAACGCGGCCAGCGCAATCAGAGGATGGACATTCTTTTCTTTTAAAGCATCTTGCCAAGACTCGATGAGTTTCCCCATAAAAGCAGGTGCCTTGGAAGCTTCAACCGTCTTAAATCGCACCCGCTCTCTTCCACCGGCCAGCTTCTCAATAATATCCACATTTTTTTCTTTGTATTTGCCGGCATCCCAAATCTCTCCGCGGCTCATTTCATGCAGTTTAAGAATTGTTTTCTCGGAAACGGAAATCTTTGTTCCTTCACGATGAATCCAATCAAGCGCGCTCCGGTAACAGCGAACTTCCTCTTCGCTTCGATCTTTGAGATGCCTTTTTCCAAAAACAATGGTACCAACCCTTTTCTGATCAACAGTGACTCCCTCGATTCGGTTCGATGAAACAGCGCTTTCAATTAAAGCGTGCTCCCGTAAAATTTTCAGTTTCTGAGGAGACTGCTTGGTAAAAAGATCCTGCTTTCCTCGGGCTTCGCCCAAATCGGCCAGATACCACGAAGTGGTCGTTGGAATGTTTTCTATCGCCTTCTCAAATTGCTGAAATGTTTTCAACTCTTGTCCTCACAATCCCTGGCATCTTAAAAATCCTTTTCTCACAACAGCTTCTCCCTCACATAATTAATCCCATTTTGAAAAATCCGGGCGCCGTCGCCCAAAGGGCTTCTTTTCTCTAATCTCGTCCAAAAGGGGTGCTGGGTAAAAAGAAAATGCCTTTCGGGATGCGGCATCAGCCCCAAGATCCGCCCTGTTTCATCACAGACGCCGGCAATGTGATCCACCGAGCCGTTGGGATTTTCGGGATAGATGGGATTCTCTCCGGAGGCTGTACAATAACGAAAGACTATCCGGTTTTTTTCTTTAAGCCTTTTAAGCACGCGATCATCCCGGGGGATAAATTTTCCCTCGGCATGAGCGACCGGTAAATGGAGAAACCCTGGAAGTCCTTGGGTCCACACCGACTGGCCTTGGGGCTTTAAATGAATCCAGCGGTCTTCGAACTTTCCAGAATCATTGGTCGTTAGGGTTGCCTCCTGCGAAAATCCGCCCTGACCAACAGGGTCTAAGGCCGGTAAAATGCCCGCCTTCACGAGAATCTGAAATCCATTGCAGATGCCAATGACCAATTTCCTGTCATCGATAAACTTTTTGAGATCTTGGCCTAACCACAGACGCAGCTCATTGGCCAGAATTTTTCCCGAGGCGATATCATCCCCATACGTAAAACCTCCCGGGATCGCCAGGATGTGATAATCGTTCAAGTTCTTCTTTTGGGAAAGCAGTTCGTGAATGTGCACCGATTCGACCAAGGCCCCGCAGTACTTGAAGGCGAACTGGGTCTCCTGATCGCAGTTGGTGCCGGCGGTACGTAAAACAATCACTTTGGCATGAGGGGACATTTTAGAAACTCAACGGTTTCTTCCACGCTTCTTTTAATTGGTGAATATCCGCCTTCACACACACCCGGCCGTCCAGGCCATGGATGACAAATTCCGGAGATTCCTGCACCCGCCCGATCTCGGCGAAAGAAATTCCGTTCAAAAGCTTCTCGAAAGCCTTTTTGTCTTGAGGGTCCACTTCGATGACAAACCGGGAATTGGATTCCGAAAAAAGCACAAAATCGTTTCTTGTCTCTTTTCCTTGATAGGGAACGCGGTCCAACCGCGCCGTCACACCCGCCCGACCCGCAAAGGCCATCTCGGCCAGGCTCACTCCCAAGCCCCCTTCCGAACAATCGTGGATAGAGGAAATCAGTCCCTTCCGGATCGCCTCAGAAATCGCCTGAAAAATCTTCGTGCCGCGCTTTGTGTCAACCCGCGGGAGGTGCTCGCCCAGAAAACCATAAGTATCAAAATAGATCGAGCCGCCCAGCTCCTCGAAAGTCTCTCCCACCGCATAAATCAAATTCCCGGGCTTTTTAAAATCCATCGAAACAACCTTATGGATATCCTCGACGATCCCGATCGCCGAGATTAAAAGAGTCCCCGGGATCGCGAGGGATTTCCCTTTGTGGGTGTATTCGTTGTTCAAGCTGTCCTTGCCGGAGATGAAAGGAATCTTGTAACCCAACGCGGTCTGATAACAGCCGAGTGCGGCCCGCACCAAACTCCCCAGCCGGTCCGGTTTGTCCGGATTGCCCCAGCAAAAATTGTCCAGAATGGCAATCCGCCCGAGACTGCCGCCCACGGCGATGATCTGCCGGATCGCCTCGTCGATCGCGGAGGCCGCCATCCCAAAAGGATCGATCATCCCAAAGCGCACGTTGATTCCGTTGGCAACGGCAACGCCTCGGGAAGAGTGCGGTTTGGGCCAAAGAACGCTGGCATCGGAGGGCCCGTCGGCGCAAGGCCCAACCAAAGGTTTCAAAACGCTCATCCCCTGCACCTCGTGATCGTATTGACGGATCACCCATTCTTTTGAGGAAACGTTGTCATGGGAAAGCACCTCCAAGAGCTTCGGCGTCAAATCCTGCGGGGATTTAAAACGCGGGGTCTTCCATCTTGGCCGACGGAAGATCGCGGATTTGGTGATCTTGGGGATTCCCCGGTGAAGAAACTCCATGGATAGATCAGCCACCTGAACATCGCTAAAAAAGAGCTCCAGGCGCTTTGTTGAGGTGAATTCTCCGATCACGGTGGCCTCCACATTTTCCTGGGCGAAGACCTCTAAGAGTCGTTTGATGGAAGAAAGGGAAACCGCCAAAACCATTCTCTCCTGGGATTCTGAAATCCAAATCTCGGTGTAACGCAAACCCTGATATTTGAGCGGCGCCTTCTCCAGATGGACCCGGCAGCCCACGTCTTGGGCCATTTCTCCGACGGCGCTGGAGAGCCCGCCCGCGCCGCAATCCGTGACGGAGCTGTAAAGATTCTGGTCACGGGCCTTGAGCAGGGCATCCAGCAGCTTCTTTTCCTGAATCGGATTTCCAATCTGAACCGATCCGGATGAGACCTCCTCGGATTCTTTGGTCAACTCGCCCGAAGAAAAGGTTGCTCCGTGAATGCCGTCGCGTCCGGTTCTTCCCCCCACTAAAACGACTAGATCTCCCGGATGAACGGATTTCTTGACCTTATCCCTGGGAAGAACTCCTACCGTCCCGCAAAAAACCAGAGGATTGGCCACGAAGCGGGGATCAAAAAGGATGGCGCCGTTGACGGTCGGGACCCCCATCTTATTGCCATAATCGCGTACCCCGGCCACCACTCCCTTCATCACCCGTTGGGGATGGAGAACCCCGGGGGGCAATCGCCGAAACGGCGTATCGGGCGGGGCAAAACAAAAGACATCGGTTGTCGCGATGGGTTTGGCGCCGAGCCCGGTGCCCAGACAATCGCGGATCACACCGCCCACACCCGTCGAGGCGCCTCCGAAAGGCTCCAGGGCCGAGGGGTGATTGTGGGTCTCCACCTTAAAACAAAGATGGGTGTCGGAATCAAACTCGATCACCCCGGCGTTGTCATGAAAAACCGAGACACACCAGGGTTTCTTGAGCCTTGTGGTCACCCCGGCAATGGTCGATCGAAAAAGATTTCTGATCACCCTCACTTTTTTCCGGCCATTTTGGATTTCTTGATAACGGATATCTCCCCGAAAGGTCTTATGAGAACAATGTTCGCTCCAGGTCTGCGCAAGGGTTTCGAGCTCACAGTCCGTCGGATCGCGCTCGAGCTTTCGGAAATGACCACGGATCGCTTTCATCTCCGCCAGATTCAAGAAGAGCTGCCCTCGATGGCTCAAAGACAGAAGCTCCTTGTCCTTCATCTCTCTCATAGGGACAAAAAACACTTTGAATTTCCCTAAAGAATCCTTTAAGACTTTGGGGCCCTCAAAAACTCGCCCCGTCAGCCTATGAATCAGCTTATTGGCCAAAACCTTGTTGATGACGACGTTGAGCTCTTTCTCGGAAAGGCGACCTTCCAGAAAATATTTCTTGGCGGTGCGCACCCCTTGGATCTCGTTAATCCCCAA
The DNA here is from genome assembly GCA_964571895.1 of uncultured Planctomycetales bacterium. Taxonomy (GTDB): domain Bacteria; phylum Omnitrophota; class Gorgyraeia; order Zapsychrales; family JAHFFX01; genus CAZNDW01. The sequence continues at coordinate 14,507 of CAZNDW010000007.1, read as the reverse complement.
ATCCCGGATCGCTTTTAACGTGGATTCCTCAACCGGATCCATGACCCCCGGCTTGTAAGCAACCTCGACGACGCTCAAACCATCCCGCGAGGCTGGTGGATTAAGCGAATCATTCTTGCTGCAGGAGTAATCCTGGATGATTGGGTCGGCCAAAAGCTCCTGGCAAATCTCTTGTAAATGATCTTCTGTTAAATCTCCGTCTAAGAAATAAAGGAAAGCGACCCTCACCCGGGAAACGGTCTTAATTCCCAGATCAGCGATTTCCTTT
>CAZNDW010000007.1:0-14139 GCA_964571895.1 uncultured Planctomycetales bacterium | reverse complement strand
GGCTGCCGGTTACTCTGCTCAAAATTTCCTGGTAGGCTTCCTCAATATGACCCAGATCTCCCCGGAATCGATCCTTATCCAATTTTTCTCCTGTCCCAACCTCCCAGAGACGGCAGGTGTCCGGTGAGATCTCATCGGCGAGGATGATCTGGCCTTTAAATTTTCCAAACTCCACTTTGAAATCGATAAGGTCGACATGCACGGCCAGAAAAAACTTTGTCAAAAGGCCGTTGATTTGGAAGGCGTAGTTTTTCATAATTTCCAAATCCGCGTCCTCAGCCAGCTTCAAGGCCCGGATGTGATATTCGTTGACCAGAGGATCGTTCATCGAGTCGTCTTTATAGCAGTACTCCAAAATAGGATGGGAAAATTTGCGGCCTTCGCTCAAACGAAAGATCCGGCACAAGGACCCGGCCGCGACATTTCGCACGACGACCTCCAAGGGAATCATCTCGAGCTTCTTGACCAGCACTTCCCGCTCATTCAAGATCCTTTCATAGTGGGTGGGGATCCCTTGGTATTCCAAGAATTGAAAAACTTTTGCGGAGATCTGATTGTTGATGATGCCTTTGTGCTCGATCACCCCGCGTTTGGCGGCGTTAAAACAGGTGGCCTCATCCTTAAAATAGTGGATGACATAATCCGGGGAATCCGTGGCATAGACCATCTTGGATTTCCCCTCATAAATCTTACGGGTCTTTTTCATGCCTAGGCTATTCTATTGTCCACCCATAGGTTTCAACCCCAGCTGCTGTCTTGCGACAGCAAGACGCGGGGGGTTGAAACCTGAGCATGGGTGCCCCTACGTTTAGATTTGCAATAGCAAATCTGTAGGGGCTAAAGACCAACCCTCTTAAAAATTTTGTCTCGATGGCGGGTGTAGTGCTTGATGTCGAAGCACGCGTCGATCTCGCTGGATTTTAGATATCTTCTGACCTTCCGGTCACGATTCAATACCTCTTTAAAATCCGAGGTCTCCTGCCAGACCTGCATCGCACAGTGTTGAATGATCGAATAGGCGTCGTCGCGGGTCAACCCTTTTTTCATGAGCTCGAGAAGGACCCGCTGCGAATAAATCAGGCCGCGGCTTTTCGCCAGACTGGCAATCATATGTTTGGGGTAAACCAAAAGCCCGTCCAGAAGATGAATGAATTTATTGAGCATATAGTTTAAGACAATGGTCGTGTCCGGAAGAATCACCCGCTCGGCGGAAGAATGGCTGATATCCCGTTCATGCCAGAGGCTAATATTCTCAAAGGCGACCATCGCATTGGCTCTTAAGACCCGCGAAAGCCCGGAGATCCGCTCACAGGTGATGGGATTGCGTTTGTGGGGCATCGCGGAGGACCCGATCTGCCCTTTGAAAAATGGTTCCTCCACCTCCAAGACCTCGGTTTTTTGGAGGAGCCGGATTTCGGTCGCGAACTTGTTGAGGGAGGATCCGATGAGGGCCAAGGTCGTCACAAACTGACAATGATGATCTCTCTGGATGATTTGGGTCGCCACATTGGCGGGTTTAAGGCTTAGCTTTCCGCACACATATTCCTCGACGTGCGGATCGATATTCGCATAGGTCCCCACCGCCCCGGACATCTTGCCGATCCGCATACATTCCCGGGCCTCCTCCATGCGCTGCAGATTCCTTCTGGTCTCGTCATACCAGACCGCCAACTTGAGGCCGAAGGTGGTTGGTTCGGCGTGAACCCCGTGGGTTCGCGCAATGCAGACGGTGTCTTTGTATTTATGCGCCTTCTCTTTGAGAAGATTCAGCAGTTTTTTAAGATCGGCGATGATGATGTCGCTGGCCTCGACACACTGCAGCGAGAGGGCTGTATCCAAAAGATCCGAAGAGGTCAACCCCATATGCAGATACCTCGCCTCGGGCCCCAGGCTTTCCCCGATATTGACGATGAAGGCCACCACATCGTGCTTGGTCTTTTCTTCGATCTTTTTAATTTGCTCAAGATCAAATTTTGCGTTTTTCCGGATCTTCTCCAGGGAAGCCTTGGGAATTAAACCCAATTTCGTCATGGCCTCACAGGCCAAGATCTCAATCTTGAGCATAAGCTCCATTTTATGCTTTTCCGACCAGATATTACCCATTTTGGAAAGGACATAACGCTCGATCATGCTTTACTCCTTTGGGAGGTGTATTGTTGAGTTGAATGAAAATACTATATCAAAAAATAAAATTGAAATCAAATAAAATAAAAAATCGGGCCAGCTTCTGCTGGTCAAATGTATTATAACTTATTGTTAATCATTGAGATGTGCTCTTTAAAAAATAATCCTGAGGGCTAGAAGAGTGGACGATCTTAGGGCTGGGGGGTGGCCGATCCTGTCGACTCCTGGCGGGCAGGCATCTTTTCTTGGAAATACAGCATTGTGGCTTGCATGCTGTCTTCCATAATCATCGGCATAACTTCGATCAATCTGCGGCCGGTTTGACTTCTATAAAAGCCGATTAATTCTTGGAGCTGGCTTTCTGTGAAATATTTATCATAAATGGGCACCAGTCTCGATGTGATTTCATTGATGTCCAACATTTTCTTTAAGGAGGCGGCCTCTTGGGAAGGGGCCTGAGCAACAATTTGATCAAACATCTTGGCCATGGTGTCTTTGGTCCCGCTCTCCTCGATCAAGGCCAATATCAAGGCCTTCTTATCGGGGTTGGGGGCCAATGAGTTTGCACCCTGTCCCGTTGGGATACCGGATAAAACCGCTGGCGCTTTTTGTGGTGTGCCCTGAGGAACCTCAAGGGGAGCGGCCGTGGCTGGCGGCATTTGATTTTCGGATCCTTCGATATGGTCGATTTCATCCCAGTAATAAGTAATCTTCACACCGCCTATGTCCACCTTGATTTGCTGACCATTTTTTTCAAGAATCTTTGCCCGGATACTCTTGCCGTTTTTGAGGTGAATGATCTCCGCGGCCGCAACCGAAGCCCACAAAAAAAGGGTCAGCCCGGCTATAACGAGTTTTTTGCCCATGGTATTTTCCTTTCGGGTAAAAGAAAATTGTCTCCCTTGCAGTACCCGTTTATTGTAATGCCCCCCTAAGAACCGGTCAAACAAAATGGCAAGAAAATACGGGAATGGGATTTCGAGATTGAACGCTGCAGTTTTCTATGCTAGCATACCTGCCCATGCTCAAGGAATTGCGAAAAAAAATCGACTCGAGCCTCAGATCCTTCTTAAAGCGGATCAAGCGCGAATACAAGCTGCATCTGGTCAACCCCATTCTCTTCGAAAGCATCAAAGACTTTACCCTCCGGGAAGGCAAACGCATCCGGCCGCTTTTGCTCCTCCTCAGCTATAAAGGGTATGCCCCCCATTTGCAGAAATTGTCTTCCTCATTTTATAACGCCGCCACCTGCATGGAATTTCTCCACAACTTTATGCTGATCCACGACGATATCATCGACCGTTCCGATTTGAGGCGGGGGAAACCCACCCTGCATCGGCTGCTGGGCAAAATCACCGAAACGGCTGATCCGGAAAAATTGGGATATGATTTAGGCATCATTGCCGGAGACATCGTTTATGCCCTGGCCATCGATGCCTTTTTGTCCATCCGGGAATCGCCTCAGCGCAAAGAACAAGCGCTCAAGTATTTTATTCAGACAGCCGCCTTCACGGCCATGGGAGAATTCATCGACATCGTGCATAGCGTCAAAGACATCGCTCAGATCACGGAAAAGGACGTCTTTTTGAACTATACCCTCAAGACCGCCCGCTATACCTTCGAATGCCCTCTGGTTGTGGGCGCGATCCTGGCCGGGGCTGAAAAAAAGGATATCCAAAAACTTTCCCGGCTGGGCATCCTGATGGGCCAGGCGTTTCAGATTCAAGACGACATCTTAGGGGTCTTTGATTCCGAGAAAAATATCGGCAAGTCGATCCTAAGCGACATCGCCGAATCAAAAAAGACGATTCTCATCTGCCATGCCTATCATCAACTGCCTTTTCAAAAAAGGAAAATCTTCCTGCAGTATTTTTCCAAACCCCAAAAATCGTTTCAAGATCTTCTGGCCATCCGGGAAATTTTAAAAGAAGCCGGGAGCCTTCATTACAGCCTCCAAGCCATTCAATCGCGTCTCGTCAAATCTCAAGAAGTCCTCCAGAGCCTTAAAATGCGCGATTCTTACCGCAGGCTCATCCAACACTCTCTCCAAGAATTATTCTCACCGACTACAAAAATGGCCGAGAGCAATGGAATTGATACCGTCTGAAAAAACCTATTTCTGCTGAAGCAACCTTTGGGCTTCGGTGATGAGCTCCCCAAAGCCTTTTTCGGTGGGATGATAGCGCAGCCCCTCCTGCCAAAAGAGAATCGCTCGTTGGAGCTGCCCGAGGTTGCCGTACAATTTTCCCACCTCCAGAAAGGCGTTCTTGCTGGAGGGATCGATCTGAAGGGCCTTAAAATAAAACGAAAACGCCATGTTCAAAAAACGATATTGGGCGAATAAGCTCCCCAAGAAAGTCAATTCCTGAGGATTCCTGCTTTTGGCCAAAAATCTTCGGGCCAAATCTACGGCCTTGGCTTTCTCTCCCCTGGCCAGAGAGATCCGAATCAGCGACAATAGACTCCGCTCCTCATGGGGGTCGATTGTGAGATTCTCCTCTAAAAGCATCTGCGCCTCTAAGGATTTCCCCTCCTTCTCATAAAGGGACGCTAAATTGAGCCGCGGTTCGATGAGAAAACGATTCAAGGCCAGCGCCCGCTCAAAGCATTCTTGGGCCTGAGCGATCTCCTCCCGCTTTAAATAAACGATGCCCAAATTATTATAGGCGAGGGCGGAATGGGGCTGGAAGATCAAGGCGGCCTTATAATGATCCACTGCTCCTGTTAAGTTCCCTTCCTGCTCATCCATGAGCCCCAGATTAATATAAATCTCCTCATCACTCGAGGTGTTTTCCAAGGCCTCTTTATAAATCCGCTGGGCCTGGGCATACTCTCCCTCCCGCAGGTAAGTGCCGGCCAGATGAAACATGACGCTTTTGTAACCGGGGACGTGTTTCAGCCAATAGAGACAATACTGCCGTTCATTGCCCCAGAGGGCGTTATACCCCTTCGTATGGACTCCCAGATACAAAAGGAGAGTAAAGATGAAGAGAAGGTAAACCCCTTTTTGAATCTTGGGCCGCAGTTCCGTAAGAAGCACCGACACCAACAAGAAAAGCCCTATGGAAGGGAAAAAGAGCCAGTGCGGCTCAATCATAAAACCGATTGCGGGCTGAAAAAAACAACCCATCATAACTGGCAGCAGTCCAATGACAAACCACAGAAAGGCAAAAGATTTCACCTTGTCCGGCCACCATCTCCTCATAATCCAAACACTCAAGCCCAATCCACCCCCAAAAAGGAGATTCCATAAAATTAAATGATCCCTAATAATCGGGGTCGCCCAAATCAGGACAATTCCATCCAAAAAGAAGATCTTCTCCAGATACCAGACCACCAGCCTCGTGAAAGTGGCGATGTAACTTGTCAAAGACAAATCGAAGCCGGGGATCTTATCCAAAAGACTCGCCTTTAAACTCGCATATTCCAGACGAAAAAGCAGATATAAGCCGGCCATTATAAAAAAAGGGGCACTGACGGCCAAAACCTTTTTAAAGTCATACGATCGCCCAAAAAATAAACACGCAGCAAGGTATAACGGTAAAGTTATAGCCGTCTCATGACACAGCAGGGATATCCCAAAAAGAATCAGGCTTAAGAAATAAAGGAACCCTCTTTGCCTCTCCGAGATCTTGCGGGATCCGCTTTCGTCACTGGCGATTAAAACAAGGGCTAAACTGACCACCATCGAGAAGACCTGAACCGAAAAAACACTGGCAGTGATGTAGTTCACCAGCAGGGCATTGATGGGATGAACACAGAAAAAAATACTCGTCAACAAAGCCACAGACCAATCTTTAATGAGCAAACTCAAGAAGCCATATAACGCCATAACACAAAGATAAAAAAGAAAAAGATTGGCCAGGTGGTATCCAAACGGGTTGGTGCCGAATAAAAGATACCCTGCCATGGGGAGCCCATGAGCCAGGGGACGATAATAAACATTGCCTTTAGACCCCTCAAGATTCAAATTCTTATGAAGGTCTGGGATAAACTGGTAAAAAAGGAATTTTGGATTATGGATTTTCGTGTCCTGAAGGACCATGCCATGATCGTCGATCATAAAATCGTTATGCAGGCTATTCTCATAAACGGCCCAGCATAAAACCCATAAAATGAGGGCAACGCCGACCTGTTTCCAAAATCCATGGCTTAAGAGCATTCTTTTACCCTGCTCCTCTCAAATCTCAAAACGTCGCCTTAAATCAAACGCGCTGCGATCTCATCCAAGACAAGCCGCCCGGTGTCGGTGGCTTTAAGATGATCCTCTTCTTGGGCTAAGAGACCTTGTTCTATCATCTGGTCGACTATAGATCTTTGGAACGATGGCAGAGCGCAGCCTAATTTCCTTCCCAAGTCTTTCAACCTGAGTCCTTCATTCATCCTTAAACCCACAAGAAAAAGTTCCATGAAACGGTCTTCGTGACCGAGTCTTTCCTTCCCCGCCACAGGCCGTTTATGTTGTCGCGTCAACGATAAATATTCCTGGAAGCGGGAAACATTCCACGAGCGCTCGCCACTTAGATGCGAGTGCGCGCCCACCCCTAAGCCAATGTACTCGCCTCCCTGCCAGTAATTGAGATTGTGCCGGGACTGAAAACCCGGCCTGGCGAAATTGCTGATTTCATACTGACGGAACGCTGTTTGCTTAAGAAGCGAGACGACCAAAGAATACTGCTGGGCCTGCACGGCTCCATCCTCCAACTCAAGTCGTCGGGCATAAAAGCGGCTCTCGTCCTCAATGGTCAAGGTATAAAGCGACAGATGCTCGCTGCCCAAACCAACAAGGACGGCAACATCTTCTTTGATTTCTTCCGAAGTTTGTCCGGGAAAGGAATACATCAAATCCAAATTGATGTTGGTGAATCCGGCCTGCCTTAAATTCTCAAAAGCCTTGATCGCCTGATGGGAATCGTGGGTCCGGCCCAGGTATTTGAGATAACGGTCATTCAAGCTCTGCACCCCTAAGCTGACCCGATTGACCCCATAATCCTTCAGCAGCTTCGCCTTATCCAGATCCAATCCCTCGGGATTGGCCTCTAGGGTCCATTCGCAATCCGATCGGAATCGAAAATTCTGCTTCAGGATGGAAAAGAGCTTTTTCAACTGGCCGAGGCCCATATGGGTAGGGGTTCCTCCGCCCACGTAAATCGTTCTCAATTCCGTATTCTGATAGCGTTTCGCCTCCCCATCCAAGCCGTCCAGGTAAGCGTTGATCCGGTCGTCCTGGCCGATAGTGACGACAAAGGAACAGTAAAAACATTTCTTTTGACAAAAAGGGATGTGGACGTACAACGATGTCATGGAAGAAGAGTTTTTGAGAATTTTAGGATTTCGATCGAAACGCCCATCTCGAAAAGAGAATCCCCCCTTCATACAAAAGGACCAATGGAACCGCCAGGAGAAGCTGCGAGAAGACATCCGGAGGGGTCAGAATCGCGCTGATCGCAAAAATCAGCACGATGGCCAATCTTCGGTTGTGGATCAAGAAGACGGGAGAGGCGACGCCGATTTTAATCAGGAAGAAAAGAACGACCGGCAGCTCGAAAACGCATCCGAACGACACAACTCCCATCGCCACAAAGGAGAGATACTTGCCGACGGTGATCATGGGGACGACCGAGGAAGAAGAAAAGCTCAAAAGGAATTTCAAGGAAAAAGGCACAACGACGAAATATCCGAAAAGACATCCGGCCATAAAAAATAGGAGGGAAAGCGGCCCAAACAAAAGGACATACCTTTTCTCGCTCTCCCTCAAGGCCTCTGCCACAAAAGTCCAAATCTCATAAAGGATAAAAGGCGAGGCCAGAATCACTCCCCCCCACAGCGTCAGGGTCACCAGCGCAAGAAAGGCCTCACCCGGTGAAAGAAAAACAACGTGCCCAACGGGTTTTATGAGAAATTGCAAAAGCCGAGGCGCGAATCCCCAGCTCACAAAACTAGCGACCGCAATCGCCAGAACCGATCGAATGATTCGAAACCGCACCTCCTCCAGATGATCAAGGAAGGGGCGCTTTGGGGTCTGGGGTGTCATCCTTGGCCGGATCCTCGATGTCCTTGGAGGCCTTCTTAAACTCCTTAATTGCTCTGCCGATGGCGTTGCCAATTTCGGGAAGCCGTCGGGCGCCAAACAAAATCAGGATAATTAAAAAGATGATGATCAGTTCTCCCATACCGATTCGTGGCATGTCTTCCTCCCGGCGATGGTGGGTTTGAAAATATTGAACTTAAAAGGTTGTCTTAAGACGTTTCTATCATAGCACGAAAAAAATAAATGGCCAACGGCCGCCTCAAAGTTTTAACCCAATCCTGTTCTCTTCTTATATAAAGGGGAATTATTAAAGGGAAGGCTTAACGAAGGGGGACTGAAACAAACTTTAACGATCTTCACTCGGTGTAGTGCCGACCTCCCTCGGGGCCGAGTCTCTTTAGTTTTTGCCCTTCGGGACGAGGTCGTCCCGAAGGGCTTTAACAATGGGGACTCGGCCCCAAGGGAGTGACCATGATAAAAAACTATGAGGTGCCGGGAAGTGAACCCCCACACCCTGCCTGCCAGGGACGGGCGTGGCTTCCCCCTACGTCTACTTGGTGCCGGTGGCGGCCGGGGAACCCGAGCCTCCGCAACAGCCCCCGCCTTTTCGCTTAATCTTTAACCACAAAAAAAGAACCACCCCAGCGACAAGGACAATAGAAGCAATCTGCTGAAGATCCATGACGCACTCTCCTTTCTTGACCCTTCTTTACCAGACTTATTGCCATCCCAAAAGACGCCCGTCCTGAAATTTAAGCTAAGCGGATTTTTCTTTGCCCCGGCAGCGCTCACAATAGCCGTTGATGACATTGGTGCGCCAGAGCACTTTGCCGCCTCAAGCCCCGACGTCCTGACTTCCACAAAAAATTTTCTAGAAACGTCGGGAGTCGGGGCTCCGACTGCCGACGTTTCAGTCGGCACGTCGGAGCTATTGGAAATCGCTGCGGAGTGATCCGCGGTATTCATATCATGGCATTCCACAGCATTTGCATAATGCCGGGCGAGCGCTTCCAAGAAATCTTAACATTATGAATTAGACACATCAGCTTGATCACCCTAAAGCGTTTAAAGCCAACGCCCTGCGAATGGCGAGCTCTGGAATGCCACGTGTCGGCTATTTCCGCGCTCGCCACAGCGATTTCAAAGAACTTGTCCCACCAATGGCGGAAGTGGGATGGTCGGTGGCAGAGCCTTTCGGTTGCCAAAATAAATATACCAAAAATTTTTGAGATTTCAATTAAATAATCGTAATGCGCGTCCGTCCAACATAGGGCAATCCCAAGGCTTCAATGATCAAGCCCGCGTCGGACACTTCGCTTCCCAAGGCAACAAATAACACCTGATCTTCTTCATGATGTAAAATATCGGAAAGTTTTGCTTTCACTTCAGCCAGCCGCAGTTTATCCAGCGGACATTCAAAAACCGATAGTTGCAGACGACTTCCATACCCTTCCAGCGTTTTGGCCACACGGTACAAACGCTTCGGATGCGAAATGTCATAACAAACCAGAAATCTAGTCCGTCTCATCACTTCATCTTGTTGTAAAACCGATGTATCCCGGCGCTTCTGCCCTCACAAACCGCCACATCTGCCTGGCCTGAACCTCCAGCATCCGCCGGTAGGCCATCCTTTTGCCGTTCCTCGGAAATATCGACACAAACCCGGCGCTTGTCCGCGGCGTAATAGACAAACGCTTCTTTGACCGATATCCCATACTCGCGTAACAGTAATGCCTGCGCGACCACCTGCATGGCATCCGGTTCCTTGACCACGCGCTCGCCCTGCCCATCCCGCCGGGCCGAGCCTTTTTTGTAACCCACCAAGACGGTTCCATCGGGGCCGCCTTCGATGATATCCACCACTCCGACAAGACCGAGTTTCTCGCTTTCCAAACGAAGGGAGCGGATCTTGACGCCAGCAGGCACGTCGAGATCTTTCAATTCCGCCAGATCCTCCAAGCGCGACGGCTGATCCACCCCGCGGTGGACATGAGATCCCTCGACCGTATCGGCATTTTCCTGAAAAATATTCTCGACCCATTGGTAGTAAAACAGGCGGGGACAGTAGATGAAATTGTGGAGGCTGCGGACGGGCAGGGGCGGCTGGGGTTCTATTCCTCCAGTTGTTTTAAGATCAGCGTCCAATGGTCATTTCTCTATGGTTTTAACAAAAAACCGAATAAAAATAACGGGCGTTTGAGGCCTTTTGTTTCATAACCATCAGATAAGATAATCTTACGGGCCTTTGTAAAACCTTTAAACTGCTGGCGGCCCTTACCTTTTCCACCGATCTCAAAAACCAACGATTTTTTCCCTCCGATGACATAGTCCGGCGTTTTGGCCCCGCGAGTTGACTTCAGGTAACGGACATCCAGCCCGCAGGATCTGACCACTTCGACAAAAAAGTCTTCCCGCAGCCCTCCGACTGCATCCTCATACGCACGATATAAAAGACGATACGGCAGGGCCATGACGATTTTCGGCTCTTTCAGCACGCCCGTGCCCTCGGGCATTACGCGTTGAAGAATAAAAGCCTGTTCGAGAAAGACCGTGTACTGTTCGGCTTTGTATTTCGTAATACCCAGATTTTTTGACAGCGATGAATAATTGATCCCGTCAATGCCGGATTTGCCGATAAAGGACAAGAGCTTCCCAATCGTATCCAGATCCTCCATGCTCGTTTTTGACACCCGGGCGATGTCTTTATAAATGACCGTTTCTAAAATGTTTTTCAACAAGGTCAAAGGGGCTGTTTCATGGAGAGCAAACGGCATCAGCCCCCCGCGGATATATTCGGCAAAGAAAACGCCGTTGTCCATGATCGATCGCTCGAAGCGCCCCTCAATAATATCTTCCACCGTCAGCGCCTTGACCTCATGGCCATGTTTAAAAAAAATGTATTCGCGCAGGGAAAACGGATAGAGGGTTTTAAGAATAACGCGCCGCGATAAATCAACCGCCGACTGGTACAGGGCCAGCGCCATTGAGCTTGTGAAAATGACCCGCACATCTAGGAAATCATAGATCTTTTTTAAATCGGCCTCGAAACCGGACCGGGTATGCACTTCATCCAAGAGAAACAACTTGACCTTTAAATTCTCATGGATTGCTTTGACAGTTTCAAAAATACCTTCCTGAAGCGTATCCAAGGATAAATAAAATGCATCTGTCCGGTTTAAGGCAATCTGTTTAAGAAGAATCGTTTTGCCTGCCCCGCGTGGCCCGGCAATACCGACAAAATGCCGCCCCTTGTCCGCGGCGATTTCCTCATAGAGAAATCGGCGTTTGGGATATTTTTCCCCCTCTTGACGGGCGAGCCGGTTGAACTCAATAAGGGGATTGAGGTTAATCATGATTTTGTCTCTTTAACTGAAAATATGACATGATAATATCATCTTGTCAAATTATTTTCTATAATTTATATCATTTAGGATAATTGTAGGACAAAATGAGCTAAAATAGTGGGATAACGGCGGGGAAAGAAAAGCTGGGGTACTCTTTATATTGCTTCTATTTTACAATGCAATTTAGCAGGGGCAATTCTATTATTCATCATTTTAAATTCTCATGCGGGATTCGCAGCACTGGCCCGCGCTTGCTCCTTCCAGGCCTGCAGTTCGGCAAAGTCCAAGTACAACGTCACAATAAGGTTCAACTGCCTTAACTCGGGTTCGGAGAGATAATTTTTAGCGACGGTGATGTCCTGGGCTGTAATGTAATTGCCTTTAAAACTCGTCAGGCCCATCAAAGGTTTTCCTCTGTCCGCTCGCCGATGTATGATTTCGGCGGCGGTAGACCCGTGCACGGCGTAATGCATCTTGTTTTGCACGGTTGCGAAAAACTCTGCGGTCAACTTATCATCTGCCCGGTAATCGATGCTGGTAGCGTAGATGTCGGTCACTTTTTGGTAAAAATTCCGCTCGCTGCTTCGGATATCCCTGACGCGCTGCAGGAGTTCTTCGAAATAACGCGCCCGACCCCCACCCTGTTTAAGCCGTTCGTCATCCAGGGTGAACCCTTTGATGATATACTCCCTCAGCCTTTGAGTCGCCCAGATACGAAACTGCGTGCCTTGCAGTGATTTCACCCGATAGCCAACAGAAATGATGACATCCAGATTGTAATGTTTTACGGCATATTCTTTTCCATCCGAACCAGTTCGTCGGAATTCCCGACACACTGATTTTTCATCAAGCTCACGTTCGTTAAAAACATTTTGAATGTGCTCTGCAATGGTGCTTCGACCTTTATTAAACAATTCTCCCATCTGGTCTTGAGAGAGCCACACTGTTTCATCTTCAATTTTGACCCGAAGCTTGGTCTGCCCATCATCGGTTTTATAGATAATAATTTGCGACTCCTTATTCTTCATAAACATCACCTCTCAGCATCTGAACAATTCTCCTCATGGCATTGTACAATTCCTCCCGGTCATCAATTCTCAACAGACGCCGGAAACGTAAGCCGCTTACTTTTGCTTTACTGTCGCTTCCTTGACCTTTGCCATCCGCCATTTGCTCAGCAAGGGTCTTGCCCAAGTCATTATCCTCCACATGGGCGCATAACCCCGCAACGCAAGCCAAGGCCTCTTTGTCTGATAAACGCAGTTGGTGATAAAGGCGGTGGTACACCGGAACAAAAACCACCTCAGCCGGATCCCTAGCCCGGCGCAGTTGCGCGCGGTCACCCCGGTGATGTTCAAGCTCCTTCCATCATCCACGCGCCCGCGTGGGGCGCGACCCTGGCAGCCCGGTCGGTTCATCCCCACGCTCGTGGGGAACATGATTTAACCCTATCATTCCGCGGGCTTTATTTTCGGTTCATCCCCACGCTCGTGGGGAACATTCTGTTCAATGCTTTGTAAGCGCCTATCGATCTCCGGTTCATCCCCACGCTCGTGGGGAACATACTTCTATTTCTTCCTTAAAAGCCACTGCAATCAATCTTTTTGTCAAAAACTCTTTGGTAGATCCCAAAAGCCCCTACCAAATCGTCAGACTTTATCCATCACCTCCCTTGGGTCAAACTGTTGATCCTGCCCCTCCGGCATAAAGGAAACCAATTTCAAGCCGTCAAAATCAATAGGAATCCGTCTGTTCTTTCCGCATGTCAAAAAATCAAACCCTGATTCAATCGGAGCATCCCAGATCATGACCGCGTTTCCATCATCAATCCCGCGAATCACATGTTCCCATATCATCTCCCGAACCTTAACCGAGTAAACTCCCACGTATACGCCGGCCCTCACTTCCAGCAGCCATACGGCCAGACGGCCCCGCAATCGCGGTGGGGCGTTCTCAAGAACGATGACCGTCATCGGCCAGTCCCTCCTTCTGGGGAATCGCCGGCGGCAGGGCATCTTCGGGCGGCTCCGGGATGGATAATCCGCCCGCGGCCAGGATATCCTCGATTGCCGGAATAATCCGCTGCAGCAAACGACTGTTTCTGAAAACTTCACGGCATGCGTGCCGGACGGCCTGTTCTGAATTCTGCGGATTTTTTGCCGCAATCTGAAACGCAATAGGCACAACGGTCTCAAACTTAAATAAATCTGCAATATCATAAACAAAAGAAAGCGGTTTGCCAGTATGGATAAACCCAATGGCCGGGGCATAGCCCGCGGCAAGCACCGCCGATTCCGTTATTCCATATAAAGCTGCCGTGGCCGCGCTTAAGCAACGATTGGGCAAATCCCCATCATCCCAGTCTTCCGGATCGTATTCGCGGTGCGTCCAGGGAACGCCGAACCTTTTTGCGAATAGCTTATACATTTGACGAACACGGGCTCCTTCAATGCCGCGTAGTTGATTGACACTTCTTTTGGCCGGCGGCTCATCGCCGAACCTGACACGATACATCTGTTTGACAACTTTCAACCGGGCATCTTCATCCAGCGCCAGCCGCGCCTGATAGAGTAACCGGTCGGCCCGCGCGCCTCCGGGTTGACCTGCCGAGTATAATCGTACTCCCGCTTCGCCAATCCA
>CAZNDW010000006.1:1781-26900 GCA_964571895.1 uncultured Planctomycetales bacterium | reverse complement strand
GTGGAAATTTTCCCCGGCTCAAATTGGAAAATTACCGATTGAATCGAAAGCAGAGGTCCCCATACGTTTCCGATTGGGAAACTAGTGAAAATAAGGGGATCTTTTATGAATAAAATCGGATTTTTGTTGATGATCACATTTTTAATGATTAGTGAGTATTCCTCTGGAGAGCAAGATGTCAATCCTTTAGAAGAGGTTGTGGTCTCAGCCACGCGCATAGGTATTCCTAAAAAACACCTCACCCAATCCATTAATACTGTAGAGGATAACGAAATCAAGGAACAGCAGGTTACCGATCTCCAGGAAATCTTAAGAGATGTCCCTGGCGTAAGCGTCACTCAGACAGGAAGCCGAGGAGGAACGACCTCTCTTTTTGTTCGCGGGGGAAACGCGGATCATAATTTAGTGCTTGTGGATGGAGTCAGGGTCAATCAAGCCGGCGGATCCTTTGATTGGTCACAAATCCCCACCGATAATATCGAACGCATTGAGGTTCTCAAAGGCCCCCAAAGTGCTCTTTATGGTTCGGATGCCATGGCCTCGGTCGTTCATATCATCACGAAAAAAGGCCGCGGGCCTGTCCAAACGAATGTATCCTATGGTGCGGGAAATTATGGGACGTTTGAAGAAAAGATCAGCGTCAGTGGCGGCGTTCAGGAGGGGGGATTTTCTTTAGCCGCTAGTCGTGTGGATACCGATGGAATATTGGAACTCAACAACCGCTTTAAAGAGACTGCTTTTTCGGGCGGCTTCGATCAGAAATTATTCGATCGGTTCAATCTCGTTTTAACGGCACGTTACATCGACAGTTACTTTGAATTCCCCACCGAAAGCGCCGGCGACCGTTTGCAGGCCGCCTTAGATCCCCATCAATATAACAAACGACGCCGGCTCGTCTTAAGCTCTGCCTTGGATTCTTCAATCTTTTCCTGGTGGGATCATAAGCTCACCTTAGGCCTTCAAGATGAGGACCGTCTTTCCGTTGATCCTCGGGATACAGGGGTCGACACAGCCGATGTCCATACCAACAGTGATGAGATTCGTCCTTCTGTGGATTATCAATGGAGTTTTCGTTTGCCGGCACTCGGCCCATTAGAGGCGCTCTTAACAACAGGCTTTGCCTGGGAAAAAGAACTTTTTGAACAAACCTCCCGCCGCACGACAACCTCAACGACCATTACGCAAATCGATCAATCCCGAAACAATCATGCCTACTTCTTCCAAAATCAATGGAATTACAACGACATCCTCTTTGTCATTCCCGGAATGCGTATCGAGCAAAATGAGACCTACGGCACAGAAATCAACCCCCACATTTCCGCCGGTTTTATTTTGCCTGCGACACAAACTAAAATCAGAGGATCGTACGCAGAGGGAATCAAGGAGCCCAGCTTCTTGCAGAATTTTGGCTCAGCGACCATCCTTCCTAATCCGGATTTAAGACCGGAACGGGTCAAGAGCTGGGAGGTGGGCATTGACCAATATCTCTCTAGAGATGTCATGGAAATCAATGTTACGTACTTCTTCAATCAATACAATGATTTGATCGCCTTTATTTCTAGCGCCGAACCCTTTCGTAATATCCAGGAGGCCGAGTCCTCGGGAGTTGAGTCTTCGCTGAAGGTCGCTCCCAGTCTTTGGAAAAATTACGAAACGTCTTTGGTTTTGTCTTACACCTATTTAGAAACAAAAGCGCTCGATGACGGCGGGGTGGGCGGCACGCTTTTTACGCCAGGTGAACCTTTATTAAGAAGACCGAAACACCGAGGCGCTGTGACTTTTAATCTCTCCCACGAGCGTTTTAATCTCAATTTAAATACGACCTTTCAAGGAGAAAGCATTGATCGTGATTTTTCTAAAAGTCCTGCCGTGCGCGTGAGGTTGCCTTCGTATGCCAAGACAGATTTGGCGCTGACGTATGTGATAGCAAAGAAGATTCCGGAATTGAAAATTTTTACGAAGATTGAGAATTTATTTGGCGTTGATTATGAAGAGGTTTACGGATTTTCAACGGCCGGGATTAAGTTCTTAAGCGGTATTGGGGCTAAATTCTAATGATGAAGAAAATTTTTCTTGCCGTTTCATTGGGGCTTATTCTCTTTTTCGTTGGAGAAGGAAAGCCGGCCAAAGATGTGGGTTTTCCCAGAACTATCGATGCCGGGAAGGGAAGAACACTCACCTTAACCAAGCCGCCGCAGCGGATTGTTTCGGTCCTGTTAGCCACCGATGAAATTCTCTCAGACTTAGTTGATCCATCGCGCATTCAAGCGGTGACTTATCTCGCCGCCGATGATTCTATTTCCAATGTCAGTGCGTGGGCGCAAGAGATTCTCCATAAAATCCAGGTGGATATTGAACAAATCCTCGCGTGCGAGCCAGATCTCGTCTTTGTCGCCCAATTCACCCGCGCGGAGGTGGTCAAACTGCTGTTGGATGCGGATCTCCTGATCGTCCAAATCGAGTTTTACAATTCCATCGATGATGTGAAGAAAAATATCGAGAGGATTGCGCAAGCGGTAGGAGCAGAAACCCAAGCCCAGGAAGTGATTCTTCAAATGAATGAGAAATTAGAAGAGATCGAGGCCAAGATCAAGAATATCAAAACGCGACCGACTGTGATGAGTTATAGCGCTTCGGGATTTACCTCTGGGAAAGACACGACGATTCATGAGCTTATTGTTCGGGCAGGAGGGAGGAATGTCGCGGCTGAGCACGGGATTATGGGTTCGCAGAAGGTTTCCGTTGAAAAGTTGATTGAATGGAATCCGGACGTCATTTTATTGAGCAGCTATTCTCCCGGGAAAGAAGGATTTGTCCACGAGCTTCGCGCTGATCCGGCCCTGCAAACCGTCCGGGCGATCAAAAACAATCACATTTACGTCATTCCTGGAAAGTATTTAACCACGATTTCCCAGTTTGTAGTCCGCGGGGTTGAGGAGGTGGCGCGCGTCCTTCATCCGGAACTTTTTTTTGAACAGAGACGCTATGATCGCCATTGAAAAAGATAAAAAATATTTCACGATTGTTATCTTTCTTCTATTTTTTTTAAGTCTCGTGGTTGTGGCCGCAACCGCGTTAGGAAGTGTAACAGTCTCTTTTCAAGAGACGGTGGGAATCATTATTAATAAGATTCCTTTCGTTTCGTTGGATGGGACTTGGACAAAAGCACAAGAATTGATCATCACCGAAGTTCGTTTGCCGCGAGTGCTGGTTGCGGCACTTGTCGGTGGAGCTTTAGCCATTGCGGGTGCCGTCATTCAAGGTCTTTTCAGAAACCCCATGGCTGATCCAGGCATTATTGGGGCAACCAGCGGTGGCGCGTTGGGGGCGGTTTTAGCAATTTACTTGGGTTGGGCTTCCTATTATTTCTACGCGCTGCCGGTATCGGCTTTCCTAGGGGCGTTGATAGCGACTTTTATCGTCTATCTCATCGCCACGGATCATGGAAAGACACCCGTCAATCTTCTGCTCCTCTCAGGGATTGCTGTCGGAGGCGTGATGATCTCCCTCACCTCTTTTATCTTATCCTTGGCCATCAAGAATTACGAATTGGGACGTCAAATTATTTTTTGGCTGATGGGGGGATTGGATGGGCGTAGTTGGACTCATTTAAAAATGTCTGTGCCCATCATTTTGCCGGCGACTCTTATTATTTTGACCTATGCCCGTGATTTAAACATTATGCTCTTTGGCGAAGAAAGCGCGCAGGGGCTAGGCATCGATGTCAAATGGACGAAGAGAATTCTTCTTTTTCTGACATCTCTTTTGACGGGCGTTTCGGTTTCCGTGGGTGGTTCGATTGGATTTGTGGGGCTTGTCATTCCCCATATTATGCGGTTGATCGTCGGCCCCGATCATAGGATATTGTTAGGGACCAGTTTTTTGGCCGGGGCTTCTTTCTTGCCTCTAGCTGATTTAATTTGTCGGACGATCATTCGTCCCGAGGAATTAAGAATCAGTGTGGTCACCTCTTGTATCGGAGGACCGCTTTTTATCTATTTATTAATCAAACGAAAAGATGAGGTGAAAAGTCTATGATCCATTCAATTTCTTTAAATGAAGTGTCTTATAAAGTTAAGGGTAAGAGAATTCTTTCTGATATTTCTCTCAATTTTCCCCCTTCCAGAATCACGGGGTTGATTGGCCCTAACGGTTCGGGAAAGACAACGCTTTTGCGTTTGATTTTAGGAACGATTTTACCCACATCGGGCACAATTGAGATTGATGGACGAAATATCTCATCGTATAGCCGAAAAGAATTGGCGCGGGAAATGGCCATTTTATGTCAAAATACCTTTTCCAATTTTGCCTTTCTCTGCCATGACGTCGTTCTCATGGGACGAGACCCCTATCGAGGGCGGTTTGAACCGATGCTTGCTGAGGATTACAAAATCGCCGCAGAGATGATGAAGTTAACCGATACCGACCAGTTCAGGGATCGGCTTATCAATGAGCTTTCCGGGGGTGAGGAACAAACCGTCTTGTTGGGTCGGGCCTTGACGCAAACGCCTCGATTTCTTTTATTGGATGAACCCACATCGCATTTAGATATTTATCATCAAATCAAAATCTTAGAGTTAATTAAAAATCAGGCTTATAATATGGGAATTGTGCTCGTGATGCATGACTTGAATATGGCGGCAAGGTTTTGTGACCGGCTCGTATTATTGTCCAAAGGCCGGGTGATCGCTCAAGGAACTCCTGTTGAAGTATTGACCCCTTCTCATGTGAAAGCTGTATTTCATACGGATTCGGTCGTTCGTCACGATCCCGTATTGAAGGCGATCCAATTGACTTTTCTAAATAACGGCTCCATCAATCAAGGTTTTAACCATCAAGATGTAAAGGAGATGGACCTATGTCTAACCAATCCGTAGTTAGTAACCTTCAAAGTGCTGTCATTGGCAAGGTCGAAGTGATTGAAAATTTAGACGGCTCAAAGACGGAATACGGGTATATGGATCCTTCCGCCGAAAGAATGGAAAAGCTCTTCCGAGACTTGTATGAGAATCATTGGAAACAATTGCGGTTCGGTCCCTGCGTTCCGGGGGCGGTTTTTGAGTTGGTCTTGACCGAAAAGCCGAAGGTAACAATTCTGGACGGCTATTTAACGGTCGATACGGGGCCTTGGCATTTTCACCTGTGCATTGGGGAATATAAAGGAACAACAACGCATATAAAAACGGATCCTAAGACAATTGCCCAGCAAGCCAAAGAGCGACGGGTTTCGAAAGCGGCCTTTATGAGAACTTTAGATTCATCCTGCGTTCCTCGAAGCTGGGGCCTGCGCTTTTGGAATGGATTAAATGAGCAGATGATAACAATTTTTTTACCTAACCCTTATTTAAATGATAAGCTACAGCGCCAGAAAGAACCCGACTGGTCAAAGTTAGAGCTGTGGGAGAAGCTGAGGAAGGAATATGCTTGATATTTTTATATTAATCTTAAGAGAAAGGACAATCCATCTATGGGAGAAGGGAAAAAGAGGAAAATCGTTTTAAGGCTTTTCGTGTCGTTTGTCTTTAACCTCATCCAGGGGAGTGCTGTCCAAGCGAATATCTTTGAAGAGATGCGCCGAGCGAGATCTCATTGGCAAGAGAAGGGGATCGCATTCGACATCCTCTATACGGGGGATTCGGTGAGCACGGTTTCCGGGGGGATTAAAAACGGCACCGCTTTTCTTGGGAATCTGGATTTGATCATGACGGCCGACACTCAAAAGCTCGGGTTCTGGGATCAGGGCACATTTTCGATTTACGGGATTTATAATCACGGCTCGAGCCGGCCCACCGAAAAATTCGTCGGGGATCTGCAGGGCGTGGATAATATCGAGACCGCCCGTACGTTTCGCCTCTTTGAGCTCTGGTATGAACAACGGTTGTTTGCTGAGAAACTTTCCATCTTATTGGGGCTGCGGGATATCAATGCCGATTTTTATGCTTCAGAATACGCGGGGGTCTTTATTAACGGCTCATTCGGCATCGGCCCGGAGATTACGGTCAACACCAAGCCCTCCATCTTTCCTATCACCAGCCCCGGGGTACGATTCCAATGGCAGCCGAATCAAAATCTTGAGCTCTTAACGGGTGTCTTTCACGGAGACCCCCGCGATCATGACACAAATGAAAACGGGACTCATATTGCCTTTAATAAAAAGCACGGTGTTATGACCTTGACGGAAGCAGATCTGCATTATCAGCTTCCCTTAGGACGGGGGGAGGAACCTTTGCCGGGGACGTTAAAGTTGGGGGCCTGGCATCACGATAAAGATGTGGATGATGTTTTTGCAACCGACGACACAGGGGCAAAAGTGAGGCATGACGATAATTATGGTTTCTATAGTCTTCTAGACCAAATGGTGTATCGGGAAAAAGACCAGGAGGGGCTGGGGGTTTTCTTTCAGTATGGCCAAGCGCCGGATGACCGCAATACCGTTGATGTTTATTTAGGCAGTGGATTGCATTATGAAGGGCTTATCCCCGGGCGGGACGAAGACATTGCGGGGGTTGGTTTGGCCTACGCCTCGATCAGTGAAGAGTTGAGATTGGCAGAAACGAGAGATAGAGCAGAGAGAACAATTGAGGCGACTTATCGGGCAAAGGTGTCGGAGAAATTGGCCCTTCAGGCGGATGTGCAGTTTGTCTTTGATCCGGGAGCCAATCCAGATTTAGAGGATGCCGTTGTCGCTATTTTGAGATTTGAAGTGGGGCTCTAAGAATGAAAGGGGGGATAACCAGTGCGAATGAACGATTGATTATACCGATCAAGAGGATAACTCATCTCTAATAATCAGGAAGCACGCAATGAAAGAGAGGGATTTTATGAAAAGGCATTTAAAATCTTTAAGCAAAATTTTTTTTGCGTTGGCGTTCTTGTCTTTGAATCAATCGCTGGTCTTTGCCCATCACATCGGGATAGAAATTATGGGCAGAGAATATGAGCCTCAAGGGGTATTCCAACACATCGTTTTGATTGTTCTGACGGCCGTTTTCTTTACCTTTGCCATTTATGGCTTTGTTACCTTTATCAAGAAATTTCTGCCGGAAGAGAAGAGGTGGAAACAAGCAGCCAGAAAGACACAAGGACAGGAGGTCGTTACACCTGAATAAACAATACTCTGTTGATGGGCCCTGTGAATCCACTCAATGATCCGGCGAGACCGCTGGCTCGTCTTCGAATTTCCGCAGCCTCTACAGACCTTAAGCTGGGAAGACATAATTCATGACTAGGCTTGCTAAAACGATTATGATTCAAGGCACGGCCTCCAATGTGGGGAAAAGCGTCATCACCACGGCCTTGTGCCGTATTCTGAAAAGAAGAGGCTATCGCGTGGCTCCTTTTAAAGCCCAAAATATGGCCAACAATTCTTCCGTGACTTTAGAAGGAGGGGAGATCGGAACCGCGCAAGCCGTCCAAGCACAGGCTTGCGGTCTTCAGCCATCGACGTGGATGAATCCCATTCTTTTAAAGCCCAATTCCGACACCACATCGCAAGTGGTTGTTTTAGGAAAAGTTTTGGCAACGCTGACAGCCAAGGAGTACCAACATAAGAAAAAAGATCTGATTTCATGCGTTGCCGAGGCTCTTCATCAATTGCGACGAGCGTTTGACATCGTGGTTATCGAAGGCGCGGGGAGCCCGGCCGAGATCAATTTGAAACATCATGATCTGGTGAATATGGCGGTGGCCAAGAGCGTATCCTCGCCGGTTATCTTGGTGGGCGATATCGATCGCGGGGGCGTTTTTGCTCAGATTGTCGGAACCTTCGAGCTTTTGGATTCAAGGGAGAAAGAGCTCACGCGGGCCTTTATCATTAATAAATTTCGGGGAGATCAGGAGATTTTAAAACCGGGGATTGAGTGGATTGAAAAAAAGATTGAGCGGAAATCCTTGGGCGTTCTTCCTATGATGAGGAATTTGAATATTAAACAGGAAGACGCGGTGGTTTTAGAGGAATCGAAAATTTTACGGGGACATTCTTCACCCCCACACCCTGCCTGCCCTGGCTGGCAGGCCAGGGATGGGTGTGGGGGTTCACAGAAGTTATTGATTCACGTCATCCGTTTGCCCCGGATTTCGAATTTTACTGATTTCGAGCCCCTGGCCCGCGAGAGGGGCGTTATTTTAGAGTATGTGCAGGAACCCGATCGGCATCGTTTTCCCGATCTATTGATTATTCCGGGCACAAAAAATACCGTGGCGGATTTGGATTTTTTGAAAAGGTCGGGATTTACGGAGTATATTAAGCGCTCTTGGCATGCGGGGGTATGCATTTTAGGTATTTGCGGGGGGTATCAAATGCTGGGGGTGCGCATCGATGATCCGGATCACATCGAATCATCGCGCTCGAGCGTTGCGGCCTTGGGGTTGCTGCCGACGGTAACGAGGTTTTCTTCTCAAAAGACAACCGTTGCAGTGAAGGCCGTGCATCTGGAGAGCCAGTTGGCGGTTGCCGGCTATGAGATTCATATGGGACAAACCTCTGGCTTAAATGGGAAGGATCGACCCTTCGACTCGTTCGCTTCGCTCACTCGCTCAGGGTTCCGCCTCCACCGCTTTGCTTCGTCCCGTGAAAGGCGAAGCCTTTCCGGGATTAAATCCCCGAAATCGCTTTGCGATTTCAGGGGACAAAGCGAAGCAGTGGGGGCTCCATTCTTAAAAATCATGGAACGCCAAGGCCACAGATCCGACGATTATGATGGATATTGTCTCTTTCATAAAAATGGATCACGAAAGCCCTCCTTTGTGATCGGGACTTATCTGCACGGTCTATTTGATAATGCCCCCTTCCGCCGCTATTTTCTCAATCGGCTGCGTTCTTTATCGGGATTAGCGATTCCTAAAGACAAAGAACATCCTGTTTTGACTCCGGACAAAGATTATGATCATTTGGCGGATGAAGTAGAAAAAAACATTGATATGAAATTTTTGGCTGAAATTTTAGGAGAACGGTTCGTATGAGTGTTCCGAGAGTGATTATTGCTGGAACACATAGCGGGGTTGGCAAAACATCCGTGTCGTTAGCCGTTATGGCCGGATTAAGAAAAGCAGGTTATCGCGTGCAGGCCTATAAGGTCGGACCGGATTACATCGATCCGAGTTATCATGAGATGGCTACCCAAAGCCCCTCTCATAATTTAGATGATTGGATGATGGGAACTGCGGCGGTCCAGTGGCTGTTTGAGGAAACTTCACACAATCGAGACATCGCGGTTATAGAAGGAGTGATGGGATTATTTGATGGATTTAATGCGACGAGCGATGATGGCAGCACAGCCCAGATAGCCAAGATGCTTAAAGCCCCAGTCATCCTTGTTGTAGATGCCGCTAGGATGGCCCGTTCGGTAGCGGCGATCATCAAAGGTTATCAAGCTCTGGACGAAGAAGTAAAAATCGGTGGTGTTATTTTAAACCGCGTGGCAAGCTGGAATCATTTTAGAATTCTTCGTGAAGCCATTGATTGCTATAATCAGTGTCCTGTCCTGGGAGCCATTTTCCGGGACGAGAACATCTCCATTCCCCAAAGACATCTCGGGCTCAAGCCTGCTTCGGAGAACGCAGAATTCCTGAAATGTCTTGAACGCTTAATAAAATTTACGGAGATAAATCCCCCGGAAGATTCCTCCACCATTGATCTTCAGAGAATTCTGAATCTGGCCCAACGATACCGCGTGGATATCAATCCCGTCCCATCGGATGACGCGGCATTTTTTCAGATCAGGAAGGAAGTCGTCAATCCTTCGAATCAGAAAATTCGCATCGCTTATGCCAAAGACAAGGCCTTTCATTTTTATTATCAAGCCAATCTTGATTTTTTAAGTCTCTGTGGTGCCGAATTGGTGCCGTATAGCCCCTTGGAGGATAAAGAACTCCCCCCCAATATCGGCGGTTTATATTTTGGAGGAGGGTTCCCAGAAGTTTATGCTGCGGAACTTGAGAAAAATTCATACATCAAAGAATCTGTTCGCGAAGCTATCGAGAGAGGAATGCCGACCTATGCCGAGTGCGGCGGTCTTATGTATTTGACAGAAGGGATAAGAACATTAGAGAAAAAGACGCATAAAATGGTCGGGGTCATTCCGGGATTTGTCGAAATGACGCCTCGTCTTGTTCATTTCGGTTATTGTGAAAATGAGTTGATCAAAGATTGCTTTTTAGGAAAGCAAGGCGAACGATTCCGTGGGCACGAGTTTCATTATTCGCGGTGGGATGCCGAAGGCCGTGAATCGATTCATCGTGTCGATAAAAAAAGAAAACAGATTTTTCGTCCGGAAGGTTATATGGGTGGTAATCTTTTAGCGACTTATGTTCATTGCCATTTTCTTTCTTATCCGCAGAGAGCCTTGTGTTTGGTTGAGAACGCCCGGCGTTTCGCAAATACAGGGGAACAAGCAGAAGTCGTTTAAATGAGAAAAGCGATTTTTAGGAAAATGAGCAATAAGCATGTTTTTCCCGAGCTTGAGAAAAGGGGTGTTTACCGGGCCATCTATGAACGCCGGGATATCCGTAAAGAATTTCTTCCCCAAGGGATTCCCCCAAAAATCTTGATGAAGCTCCTTAAGGCCGCGCATCACGCTGGTTCGGTTGGTTTCATGCAGCCTTGGAATTTTGTTGTGATCGACGATCAGAAAGTTAAACAAAAAGTGAAGCAAATTTTTAAAACAGAAAATGAGAGAGCGAAAAAGAACTATGCAGGTCAGAAGCTCAAAAAATATCTCTGTTTAAAATTAGAAGCCATTGAAGAGGCACCGGTTAATCTTTGCATCACCTGTGATCCTACGCGAGGAGGCCCGCACGTTTTAGGGAGAAATTCCATTAAAGAGACGGATGTATACAGTACGTGTTGTGCCATACAAAATCTTTGGTTGGCGGCTCGCTCGGAAGGGATCGGCGTAGGCTGGGTCAGCATCTTTAATAATGATTTATTAAAGAAAGTTTTAAGAATTCCGAAACATATTAACCCCATTGCTTATCTTTGTTTGGGTTATGTTTCTGAATTTCCCAAAAAACCAATGCTGGAGGTCGAAGGCTGGGCTGGACGAAAGCGTCTGGAAGATTTAATTTATTGGAATAGCTGGGACAAAAAATGATTGAGAAGAAAAAAGCCGTTATCATTGTTGGGCATGGAAGCCGGGTTCAACAGGCCAACAAAGAGTTTGAATGTTTCGTTGATCAATGGAAGCAATATATTACCGGACACGAAATTGCTCATGCCTATATCGAGTTGGCGCAGCCGGATTTGAAGACAGCTTTGGATCGGATGGCCTCCACCTCCAGCGAGGTGATTGTATTGCCGTTTTTTCTTTTTGCGGCAGGTCATGTCAAAAATGATTTGCCTCTGGCTGTAGCCGAGGCGAGGAAAAATTTTCCTCAGGTCCAATTTGGTGTTGCCGTGCCGTTGGGCGTTCATCCTAATATGGTGCGCCTTACGGCGACGCGGCTTGAAGAAGCCTCCCGGCAGTTGAATAAGAAAAAAGAAAAGACATCGGTTTTGATGATAGGACGGGGGTCGAGCGATCCGGACGCCAACAGCGATTTTTGTAAATTGGTTCGCATGTTGGAAGAAACATCACCCTATGCAAAAATCGATTATTGTTTTATAGCGATTGTCAAACCCAAAGTCGAAGAAGCCCTGGAACGATTGGTCAGAGACGCCCCGGAGGCGATCATCCTGCAGCCCTATCTATTATTCCCCGGACGGCTGGTTCAGCAATTAGAGGAACTCGTTATTCCTTACGTTGAACGCTATCCCTGGATTTCTTTTAAGATTTCTAAAACATTGGGTGAAGATCCATTGATTTTTGATTTGTTAAAAGAGCGGTTAACAGACCTTGAGTACGGCGGTAAACCCTTGCCTTGTGACACATGCCAATACCGCGTGCCACTTAATCACATTCAAGAAAAAGTCGGCGGGCTCAACTCTCTATTATGGAGCATTCGCCATAGTTTCACTCATAATCAAGCCATGCCGCACAGCCATGCCCACGCCCCTATCAAAAAACATGTTTTAGTCTGCGGCAATGTTGATTGTGTGGATCAGGGGAGTATTCGTCTTTTGGAAACATTGCGGCGTTTGATTAAAGAAAACGGTTTGGAGAAACAAATAAAAGTCACCAAGACCTCTTGTCTGGGATGTTGCGGAGACGGCCCCACGGTCGCTATTTATCCTGATGGGATTTGGTATAGACGCTGCGAAGAAAAATATGCCGAAGATATTCTTTGGAAACATCTCATGAAAGACGAACTGGTCGCTGAGATTGTGGATCAGATAATACAATAATTTATATCAGAAGGAGAGAAACAATGGCTTGTCATGAAATAGCAGGCCTAAGATTAGGCCTCATGAATGTCTTAGGCATTAAAGATGAAAAGGAAAAACAGCATGAGCTCGCGGAATTGGGCAAAGCTGCAACGGCCCCCGGCCCCATTGCGCCCCTGATTAAAGCCCAGACGCTGACAGAGCTTAAACGGTTGTATGCGCAGTCTTTAATTCCTCTAGCGGAAAAAGTTTCCAAGACTGAGGAAAATGACCCCAAGATCGGATATTACCGAGCGCTTATGGTCACAACGAAGAAGGTAGAGTTAGAGCTGAACCGTTTAATCAATGACATGAATCAATTCTATAAAGAATTGGATGAGGTTCATGATTTTATCCACGAGGTCTTTCCTCGATAAGGATCAAGAAAGAGGCGATGGCCAGCATTAAACAGGCACGGGTTATTCAATGGGAGAAATGGCAGGAGGATGTCTGTCATGTTCTCTGTGAGATGATTGAGCCTAAGGAGCTTGGTTTCAAGGGAGGTCAGTACATTATTGTTAATAGTGGAGAAATCTTGCCGAACGGCAAGTTAGGCAAACGGGCCTATTCGATTCTCTCCTTGGACAGCGAGCAGCATTATTTCGAGCTGGCTGTAAAGAGAATCTCCCAGGGCGTGGGATCGGGCTTTATGCATGAATTAAAGGTGGGCGATGTCTTTGAATTCAGCGGTCCTTGGGGAAAGTATCAAATCGCTCCAGGAAATCAAGAGCAGCGCGTTCTGTGCATCGCAACCGACACGGGAATCACCGCGGCGTTGGGATTATCCCGTGGTGAGGCGCTGAAGCCATTCTTAGAGGAATCAAAACTCATTTGGATTGTTTCCTCCCTTGATTATTTTATTCCCGTCCCACGTGTTCAATCGTGGCTGCCACAATCGCTTTTTTTCCAGTGGGTATTGCCTGTTCCAGTTGTCGGCGACGAATCACGTATGGAATCTAGTGCCGCTGCAACTAAATTCTCTGGAATATCCAGCGGCACTTCCGCTAGGGGGGCAAGCCCCCCTTCGGCGTCCCGACCCTTGGTCGGGACTGAGCACCCCCCAATCGTGGGGGAACAGGTTCCCCCACACCCCCTCAGTGCCCTTGCCGAATATAAAACAAAAGAAAGTTGCAAGGGCACTATTGAGGAGAAAACAGCCCAGATTCTGGGAGATCAAATCTTTACCAAAATTTATTTAAGCGGCGATGGTCAGGTTTTACGAAAGCTCAAAGACGGATTTTTAATGAGCGGCGATTATCAGGAAGACCAGATTGTCGTTGAATCCTTTTTTCATCATGAGTCTTTAAAGTCCTTGGCTGTTTAAGGGAGTGAGCGTTGAGTGGAGGCGATGACAGAAGAGTTGAAATCCAGAGATCCCAAAGGCCATCGGAAGGGCTTTACCACAGGCGCCTGTGCCGCGGCGGCGGCGAAAGCGGCGGCGCGTTATCTGATTAAAGGGGTTTCCTTGGAAACAATTGAAACAACGCTTCCCAATAAACAAAAGGTCACTTTTACGCTGAAGCGTTGTCAAAGAAGCGGAGAACAAGCCACAACCAGTATCATTAAAGATGCCGGTGATGATCCGGATTGCACTCACGGCGCAGAGATTACGACTACGGTGACATTAAAAAAAGAGCCTGGAATTGATTTGATCAATGGGGAAGGCGTGGGCCACATCACCAAACCGGGTTTAGGGCTTAAGGTCGGTTTACCCTCGATAACACCAGTTCCTCATCGGAATATCACGGAAATGGTTTTGGAAGAATTAAAAGATAGTCAAGAATATAAAGGCGCACGCGTTGTGATCAGTGTTCCGAGCGGCGAAGAAATGGCCCAGCAGACCACCAATGCCCGCCTGGGGATTATCGGGGGGATCTCGATTTTAGGGACGACCGGCATCGTGCAGCCTTATTCCACGGCCGCTTTTAAAGCGAGCGTGATTCAGGAAATCGAGGTGGCTTGCGCCCAGGGCGTTCAGCAGCTGGTCATGACGACAGGAGGCAAATCGGAGCAGTTTGCCATGAGTTATTTTCCGCATTTTCCCGAGGAGAGCTTTA
Source organism: uncultured Planctomycetales bacterium (assembly GCA_964571895.1). Classification (GTDB taxonomy): domain Bacteria; phylum Omnitrophota; class Gorgyraeia; order Zapsychrales; family JAHFFX01; genus CAZNDW01. The sequence continues at coordinate 12,545 of CAZNDW010000006.1, read as the reverse complement.
TACAAGTCGGAGATTTTATCGGCGTGGGGCTGCGTACCGCAGCCAGGAAGGGGATCGCATGCGTTCATATTGTCGGGATGATGGGAAAGCTTTCCAAAATGGCCGATGGAAAGATGCAGACGCACGTCGCCGGCTCCCAAGTCAATACCGAGCTTTTGTCTCGGCTGGCTCAAGAAGCCGGCGCCGATGAGAGTGTCTGTCAAAAGATAAAAGAAGCCAATACGGCAAGGCATGTTTTAGAATTGGCGGAGGGTGAAAAAATCGCCGGACTCACAAGGCTTGTCTGTCGGGAGGTCTGCCGTGTTGCCGAGAGTCATATGAGGGGTCGGGGTGTTTTCCAGACCCCTCATCCTGACGAGCGAAGCGAGGAAGGATCTTATAAGATCCTTCAGCCCTTCGGGCTTCAGGATGAGCACTCGGGAAGAAAGCCTATAGAAGCTCCCCGAGTGCTCACTTATTTATTTGATTTTGAAGGGAAACTGTTAGCCCAGTATTCAGACCCAAAGGGACGTCATGACCAATAAAATTCCGGTCGATAACGACATGCGTCAAATGACCGTTTTGGGCCGGGCTATTGAAGACAATAGCTTTGCCATTATTGATCAGGAAGCCGGAGAACATCATTTTAAACCCGATCAATGGGAAGTTGTCCGACGGGTTATTCATGCCACCGCGGATTTTGAATTCAAACATATTCTTCAGTTTCATCCCCAAGCCATCGATTCTGGTGTTGCGGCTTTGATGCGGGGCGCTCCGATTATTGTTGATGTGAAAATGATTATCGCCGGTCTGAATGCGGAACGTCTCCATGCCTACGGCTGTCAAATGCACTCTTTCATTTCTGATCCGGATGTCATCGAAGAGGCGACGCGAAAAAATTCCACGCGGGCCATTGTCTCCATGCAAAAAGCCCAGCGCTTAAAGCTGCTGGACGGTTCGATTGTCGCTATTGGCAATGCCCCGACGGCTTTGATAGAAACAGCCCGTTTGATTAAAGAAGAGGGGGCCAGGCCCGGCCTTATTATCGGCGTTCCCGTTGGATTTGTGTCTGCGGCGGAATCAAAAGAAATGATCTTGCCGCTCGATACTCCGTCCATCATCAGCCGCGGTCGTAAAGGAGGCAGCCCCATTGCGGTGGCCATTATCCATGCCTTATTGCTTTTGTCGAAAGGGAAAAGATATGAATCCGTCAAAACTATTGGATAAGACCATTGCCTATCCCCAAAAAACAAAGCCGGTCACTTTGATTGGCATGAGCGATTGTGGCTGTGGGAGCTTGAGCGCCCGTGCGGTCAATGCCATTTCCAAGGCCCAAGTCCTCGTGGGAGGGGAGCGTCATCTGGAATTTTTTTCTCAATTCGAAGGATTAAAGATCCCGATTAAAGGAAAAATAATGGATGTCATCAAGCAAATCGAAGAGTTGTCTGATGAGCACGATGTTGTTGTTTTAGCCTCCGGCGATCCTTTGTATTTTGGCATCGGTGGATTATTGGTGAAAAAACTGGGATTAGACAATGTGGAGATTGTGACTCATCCGGGGTCGGTGCAGCTGGCTTTTTCTAAGATTGGAATCAACTGGGATGACGCCACGACCTTGAGTCTTCATGGACGTCCGCGCAAAGGGTTTATCACAAAAATTCAATCCCACGATAAAATTGCGGTCTTTACGGATCCGGAAAATTCTCCGCAGACCATTGCCCGGTATATGCTCGGTTATGGAGAGAGCCATTGGAAGGCTTGGGTGTGCGAACATTTGGGCGCAGCCGAGGAGAGGGTGCGTTTGTTTTCCTTAGAGGAATTATCGAAGGCCGACGATATCTCCGATTTAAATATTTTGATCCTTTTGCGAGATCAGGACGGTCAACAGGCCCCGGTGGTCATTTCGTTTCTGCACGAGGATGAATTCGAGAAACGCATGCCTAAGAAAGGATTGATTACGAAAAGGGAGGTGCGTTTGTTGTCGTTGGGATTTATGCGGCTGAGGGAGAACTCCGTCGTATGGGATATCGGGACAGCCTCTGGTTCTGTAGCCATTGAAGCCGCCAAGATTTGTTCTGAGGGAGAAATTTATGCGATCGAAGTCGATCAGGAAAGCGTTGAGATCTGCCGGCAGAATTTGATTCTTCATAAAGTGGATAATGTCCACGTGATTGCAGGCCGGGCCCCGGAGGCTCTCGTGGGGTTGCCCTCGCCCGATAGCATCTTTGTGGGGGGGAGCAAAGGAAGCATGCGGGAGATTCTCGACGTGGGCCTTGAACAACTCAAAGATCATGGGACATTGGTTGTCAATGCCATTACTTTAGAGAATGTTCAAGAGGCTTATCAATATTTTCGAGAAAAGGATTTAACGCCCGAGGTCGTTTTGCTCAATGTCTCCCGGGCGGTTCCTCTGGCGAAGTATTATCGTTATGAGGCGTTGAATCCGATCCACATCTTTGCCGTTCGAAAAGATATGATGAGACCTTAGGAGACCGCGCTATGAAATCGGGAAAGCTGTATGGCGTTGGTGTAGGACCAGGAGCCTCTGATTTGCTGACGCTGCGCGCTGTTGATTGTCTGCGCAAGGTCGACTGTATTGCCATTCCCCGGAAAGATCAATTCAGCCCCTCGGTTGCCTGGAGTATTGCCCAGCCCAATCTGGGTGAGATCGCTCAACAAGAAAGGTTTTTCTTAGAGTTTCCCATGACGAAAGATTCTTTGCGTCTTAAGCCGGCGTGGGATATGGCCTTTCAGGAGATTTATCAGCGTCTTCAAGGAGGCAAGAGCGTTGCCTTTGTCACCGAAGGAGATCCGTTTGTCTACAGCACCTTTATTTATCTTTACCATCACGCCCAGAAACATTGGTCAGACGTCGACGTGGAAGTTATTCCGGGGGTGACGTCTCTATCGGCTGTGGCCATTGCTGCGGACATCCCTTTGGCTGATGGGCAGGAAAGAATCGCCATCATCCCCGCGTCTTATGGCCTTGATGATTTACGAACGATTTTGCGGATGTTTGACACGGTTCTGTTGATGAAAGTCTCCTCCTGTATGCCGGAAGTTGTGAAGGCGATCGACGCTGAAGGTCTCTTAGGCTGCGCCGTGTATGTTTCCAAAGCCACCATGAAACAACAAAAAATAATTCGCGACATTGCCCGTATTAAAAATGACCACTGTGATTATTTTTCGATGGTTGTGGTCTGTAAAAAGAATCGAAGCGGTATTCTCGAAGGCAAAAGATGGCAGGACGAATCTCCGTACGAGGTGGAGGCATGACGGAAACGAGAAAACCTTGGGCGATTTATGCGATTACCAAGCACGGCCTGGAGATTGCCCAGAATCTTGAGAGACATCTTTCGCAGGCGGATTTGTACGTTTCCGAGAAATTGATACTTCGGTTGATTTCTCAGGTGCCGGTTAAGGCGCAACCGATGCCGCTTCCCATGGGGCCGACTCTGGAGAAGACGTTTAAGTCTTACGATGCCCATATTTTTATTATTAGTGTGGGCGCCGTTGTCCGTATGGTCGCCCCTTTATTTGAGAACAAAAAAATTGATCCGGCGATTCTTTGCATCGATGATCAGGGCCGATTTGTTGTTCCGATTCTTTCCGGTCATGTGGGACGGGGTAACGAATTTGCTCATCGAGTCGCCAAAATTTTAGAAGCCATACCGGTCATCACCACCGCTTCCGACGTTCAGGGGACTTTAACGGTCGATATTTTAGGCCGGGAACTCGGGTGGGTCCTGGATGATCTCGATCGCAATGTCACTGTGGGTTGTGCCGCGGTTGTTAACGAACGGCCTGTTCTTATCATTCAAGAAACAGGGGAACCCCATTTCTGGCCTCTTGATAAATCCTTTCCCCCAAGAGTGGACTACACCACCCGTCTAGAAAATGTAGATCCTTCCGCTTATGAGACCATCCTTTTGATTACGGATCGGGATATCCGGGAAGAATATCCGGAAATTTATAAGAAAGCGGTTATTTACCGTCCGAAGAGCTTGGTCCTCGGTTTAGGGTGTGACAGCCTTACGCCTTTGGAATTGGTCGAGCGGGGGATAAAAAAGGTTTTTCAAGAATATCATTTGGATAGGCGTTGTGTTAAAACGATCGCCACCGTTGATAAGAAAGCCAATGAACCTGCCTTTTTAGCTTTAAAAGAAAGATACGGATGGGAATTGAGGGTCTATAAGCCCGAGGAGTTGGATGCCGTAAAAGACATCCCTAACCCCTCGGAAACAGTGAAAAAATTTCTTGGAACAAAAGGGGTGGCGGAACCCAGCGCGTTGTTGGCCTCGGGAGCAAAAGATTTATTGATCCCTAAGCAAATTTATAAAGAGGCGGCGATTGCGCGATCCCTGACGATCGCCGTGGCGCGGATTCCTTTTCCAGCCAGACAAAGACAGCCGGAACTTGTTAAAATTTAAAAGGACGAGATGACCGAAGAAAAAAAAGGACACTTGTATGTGGTGGGGATTGGCCCCGGAAATGAGGCCCATTTAACGCCGGCCGCTTTAGAGGCCATCACCCAAGCGGACTTGGTGGTGGGGTATACGACGTACATTAAATTAGTGAAACCGCTGATTGAGGGAAAAGAAATTGTCCGGACAGGCATGACCGAGGAAATTGGAAGGGCAAAGGCGGCGGTTGAGCGTGCCAAAGCGGGAAAGATCGTCACCCTGGTCTCTTCGGGAGATGCCGGGGTGTATGGCATGGCCTGTCTGGTGTTTGAAGTGTTAAAGGACATGGGATGGAAAAAAGGAGATTCCCCCGAGCTTCATCTTATTCCCGGCATCACCGCGATGAATTCCTGCGCGTCTTTAGTCGGGGCGCCGTTGGGGCATGACTGCTGCATCATTTCGCTTTCGGATCTTTTAACCCCTTGGCCGGTTATTGAAAGAAGGATCGAGGCCGCGGCGCAAGCGGATTTTGTCATCGGGCTTTATAACCCTAAAAGCGGGCGGCGCACTCAACAAATCGTCATCGCCCAGCAGGTGATCAGCAAATACCGCAACCTTAAGACGCCGGTCGCCTTGGTCAAAAGCGCTTATCGGGATTTGGAAAAAGTCATTCTCACGGATTTAGCCAGTTTCTTGGATTATGAAATTGGGATGCTGACAACCGTGATTATCGGGAACAGCCATAGTTTTGTCTATGAAGGGTACATGGTGACGCCGCGCGGTTATACGAATAAATACACCTGGGATGGGCAGGTCGTTGCCGGGCAGAAACCAGCCCGGTCCTTACGCCTGGATAAGGAAGGCAGGCCTCTGGGTGAGGCGAGGCTCGAGAGTCGTGTCTGACACTCCAATCAAAATCCTTTCTAAAGTCACGAGATTAGCCGGTGCGATCCTGGCGGAAACCCAGGGAGAATATTATCTGGTGGGAGAGCTCAAAGAACCTTGCGATTTCTCAAAGCATGGTTTTGAAAAACCCAAAGAGCCCGATGCTCATCATCCTGTCAGATATAAAAAATTACAAGTGATCGGCCATGTTATTTTAGAGGACGGGGAGCATCTTCAAATGGAAACTCGGGGAGAAGGGCTGGCCGAGCTTCTTTTTAAACGTTTTGTTATTTTGCGCAATCTCTCGGTCAGTGATCGTTTATGGCGTGTCGTGACATCGCACAAAGACAGCGAAGGCAAAGTGGACGCCCGGTGGCTTGAGCAAATGCCGGATGAGGTCTGGGAGATCGTCAGGGAAAGCATTCTGAAATGTCGATAAGGATTAGGGAAGAAAAAATACGATGAAAGTTTATATTATCGGCGCCGGGCCGGGAGACCCCAAACTGATTACGATCAAAGGAGCGGAACTGATCGAGCGTTGTCCGATCGTTTTCTATACGGGTTCTTTGGTCCCGCGGAAAGTGATTGCCCGGGCACGACCGGAGGCCAAGATCCTGGATTCTTCGGGCATGGATTTGGATCAAATCGTTGAGGTTTTAAAAGAGGCTTACAGAAATGACGAGGATGTGGCCCGTGTTCACACCGGTGATCCTTCTATTTTTGGATCAACGGCCGAGCAGATCCGTAAGATGGAAGAATTGGGCATCCCTTATGAAATTGTCCCGGGGGTCTCCTCTTTCACAGCGGCCGCTGCGGTTTTGGGAAAGGAATTGACCCTTCCCGAATTATCCCAGACGGTGATTGTTACGAGGGCCGAAGGACGAACACCCATGCCCGAGAAAGAGAAGCTCGGTATGCTGGGGTCTCATCGGGCCACGATGGTTCTTTTTCTAAGCGTTGTCCTCATCCGAAAAATCGTCAGAGAGTTGAGCCCTTATTATGGGGGGGATTGTCCGGTGGCGGTTGTGCAAAAAGCGACCTGGCCACAGGAAAAGGTCGTTTTAGGAACGCTTAAAGATATAGCCGATAAGGTTAAAGAGGCCCGTATAACCGAGACAGCGATTATCATCATCGGACGAGTTTTAACCTCCAGAAATTTTGCCAATTCCCGCCTTTACGATCCTGAGTTTACGCATCGTTTTCGTAAGGGAAAGACAAAAGCAGCTTTGGATTTCTCGAAATGATGGATTTCATTTTGATTCGCCATGGAGATACCTTGTGGACCCAACAGAAGAGATATCAAGGGACGACAGATGTTTCCCTTTCCCCAGAGGGGAAAAAGAAGATGCGCGCGCTTGCCAAGACCCTGCGATCGGTGAACGCTGATTGGCTATGCACTTCTTCGCTCGCCAGAGGCCGGGAATCAGGAAAGATCATTGCTCAAAGCCTGGGGATAAAAGCGATTGAAGATAGCCGTCTCAACGAAGTGGGGTTTGGTCAGTGGGAAGGAAAGACGTCGGAAGAATTATTGAAAGAAAATAACCCTATTTACAAAGAATGGATGAAAGGCCGCTTGGTCACGCCTAAAGGAGGCGAGTCCTTTTATTCTCTTCAGAAAAGAATTAGAGGTTTCCTTAAAGATTGCTTAAAGCATGATGAGAATAAAAAAATTGTGATTGTTTCGCACAGCGGAGCGATCAGGATGATTGTCCTGGAGGCTTTAGGGCTTCCGATTGATTGCCTGTTTTATTTCAGGATCGATCCCGCCTCGGTCACCATTTTAAGGCATTACGCGGATTCGGCACAACTGGTGTGCCTTAACAATATGTTTTCCACAGATGAGGACACTAGCCTCTATGGACGCTAAAAAAATCATTTTGGTGACCGGGGGAATCCGCAGCGGCAAAAGCCGGTATGCCTTATCGCTGGCTCAAAAAGTAGCCGGCAAGAAAATGTTCATCGCCACCGGACAAGGATTTGATGAAGGGATGGCTCAGAGAATAAAAAAACATCGAGAAGAACGGGGCGAGGGGTTCCTAACAATCGAAGAACCGCTCTATTTAGCCGAAGCGATGAAAGCCATTCCTCAAGACATGGGAGTCGTCTTAATTGATTGTCTGACGCTCTGGGTTAACAATCTCCTTTATTATTTCAAAGATGATCACAGTCAGGTCCGACAGCAGTTGGATTTTTTCTTAAGAATTTTAGCTTCTCCTCCCACTCACGTCATTATTGTTACCAATGAGATCGGATTAGGCGTTACACCGGAAAATGAATTAGCCAGAATATTTGCGGATGAATTAGGATTTATCAATCAACGGGTCGCTCAGCTTAGCGACGAAGTTACTATGATGGTCGCTGGTTTGCCCCGGCTGATCAAAGGAGTCCAACCCTATGCAGCAATGGATTATTCGCTCACAGAACATCCCTCCTTTGAATAAGGAGTGGTATTTAAAGGCACAACAGCGTCTTGATCAACAAACGCGTCCCCAGCGGAGTCTCGGACGCCTGGAAGATGCGATGGCAAAGTTTGTTGCTATTCAGCAAAAAGAACGTCCCCAGTTGGAGAAAAAAAGGATTTTGATTTTTGCCGGGGATCACGGCGTGGAGAAAGAAGGCGTGAGCCTTTATCCCCGGGAAGTCACAAAGGCCATGGTCCTGAATTTTATTAATGGGGGAGCGACCATCAATGCCCTAGCCAGACAGATTTCAGCCGAGGTCAAGGTGATCGACGTTGGGGTGGATGGCGATCTGCCCGGGCACGATTCCCTGGTTCAGGCGAAAATCGGCCGCGGGACAAAAAATTTTAAGATCGAACCAGCGATGAGCGAGGAAGAATTGGACAAGGCGCTGGGGGTAGGCTGGCGGATGGTGGAGGAATCTAAGAATGAGAAATTTGATATTCTAGCACTCGGGGAGATGGGAATTGCGAACACGACCGCGGCCAGCGCGGTGATTGCGGGTTGTCTTAAAGTTTCTCCTTTTTTGGTGACAGGACGGGGAACCGGAGTGGATGACAAGGGATTGCGGCACAAAATCGAAGTCATCGAAGAATCCATAAAAAGACATGCGGCTTATTTAGATTCCCCGTTAAGGATTTTGCAGTATGTGGGCGGTTATGAGATCGCGGCGATGACCGGGGCGATTTTAGCCTGTGCCCATTTTTTTTTGCCGGTTGTCTTGGACGGGGTAGTCGTATCAGCGGCGGCTTTATGCGCCTTTCAATTGAATCCGGTTGTTTTAGATTACGTTTTTGTGGGGCATGAATCCGAAGAGCGGGCCCATCGTTTCGTATTGGAGAAATTTGATCAAAAACCGCTCCTAAGTCTTTCGATGAGACTGGGAGAGGCGAGCGGCGCTGCCTTGGCGATCGGTATTTTGGAGGCCGGAGCGCGTATTTATAACGAGGTGGCCACTTTCGAGGAGGCGCGGGTTGCAAATAAAAAAGAATCAGAATCCTATTCTCATTGATTTCCTGACAGCGGTTTCTTTTTTAACGATCATTCCGATTGCCGTTGCGGTTTCCGATAGAAAAAATGCGCTCCCCTCCGCCATGATTTTTTTCCCCGTTGTCGGATTCGGGATAGCGGTGGCTTGTCTTGGCCTTGTTCAGGTTTTAGAACCGGTTTTCGGGGAGCGGTTCGCCAATCTTCTTTTGGTCTTGTTTCCCATTGTCTTGAGCGGAGGTCTTCATACCGACGGACTGGCCGATTTTTTTGATGGATTTTTTCAGGGGAAAAATCGGGAAGAAATCCTGCGGGTCATGAGAGATCCCCACATCGGCGTTTGGGGGGCGCTGGGTATTGTCTTTTTTGTTCTGGTAAAATGGGAGCTCTTGATGATCCTGCCTCATAAAGAAAAGATATTTTTGGTGGCGATGACCCTTTCGCGCTGGTCGCATGTCTTTTTAAGTTATCTGCAGCCTTATGCACGCCCGGAAGGGGGATTGGGGGAGCTGGTCGCCCGAAAAGTTGGACGACCCCAGTTAACGGGAGCCAGTATCTTTGCTTTTGGGGCTGCCCTGTTATTGGCGGGGAAGGGGCTGGGCGTCTTTGGGGTGGGTCTTTTCTTTGTTTGGTTGATGGGCCAGTTTTATCAAAAGAAAATAGGGGGAATTACGGGGGATCTTCTGGGGGCAACCGGAGAAATGACCGAGATAGCATCGTATGTTTTGTTTTTATCGTTCATCAAAATAGGGCCTTTCGTCTGAATTTTTATATCAATATGAAAGAAACGATCACTCCTTTCAATCACGGCGGGGACATTACCGGTTTCCTGAAAAAGATCGGAAAATCCGAAGAGGATATCCTTGATTTCTCAAGCAATATCACCCCTCTTCCGGTATCACCGGTTTTGACAAAAGTTTATCAAGATGCCATCGCATGTCTTGGCCGTTACCCTGATTCCTATGCCCGTGAGTTTTGCCGAGAGATCGGCATCCGTTTCGGGGTTGACCACGATTGTGTTATTGCGGGTAACGGCGCCATTTCTCTTATTGATCTGGTCCTGCGCGCCTATCGACCCCAGCAGGCGCTGTTGATACAACCCTGTTTCAATGAATACCAAAGGCTGCTTCATCTCTACGGGGCCCAAGTCCGCGAGATTTTCTTGAAGGAAGAGGAAGACTTCCAATTCTCATACAAAGAGATTCTTGATCATCTTAAGGGAATCGACATGCTCATTTTGGGATATCCCAACAATCCTACGGGAACGGCGTTGGATCGGCAGGAGATGGTCGCTTTGATTCAGGAAACTAAAAGGCGTGGTGTATTTTTGCTGGTTGATGAAGCCTTTATCGATTGGAATCCACAGCTCTCTATTGATCAAGAGATCCAACGAAATTCCTCTTTGGTCGTCGTGCGTTCCTTAACCAAATTTTTCGGCCTGGCCGGGATTCGTTCCGGCTTCGCTTTCGCCGATCAAAGAATCATTGAAAAAATGCGTTCGGTGCAGGAGCCGTGGTCCTGTAACGGTTTAGCCCAGCGGTTATCGGTGGCTGCTTTACGGGAGGTGGAATTTCAGCAAAGGACTCTTTTCTGGTTCACAGAGGAATCGAAGTTTTTGGAAAAACGTTTGTCTTTTATTCCCGGGATCAAGATTTTTCCGAGCCTGGCAAATTTTTTCCTTGCCAAATTAATGAACCCCGACCAGGAAGAAATATTTTGGACTCACATGGAGTCTTGTGGAATTTATTTAAGAGAAATGGGTGATTTTTGCGGCTTAAGCAATCGGTATTTCCGGATGGCCCTCAAAACAAGAGAAGAAAATCTGATTTTGATTGATCGATTGCAGGAGATTCTTCTAGAGGATCGATCGGATAAAACATTGGTGGAATTGGATTGCAAAAAATAAATGGCCCTTCTTATGGCTTTTTTGGTTGATTTATGGCTTGGGGATCCCGAATACCGGTTTCATCCGGTTCGGCTGATAGGCAAGGGTATTGAGCGGGGTGAGCTTTTCTTGCGGCGGTATGTCCCTCAGGAAAAATTGGCGGGGA
>CAZNDW010000006.1:0-1681 GCA_964571895.1 uncultured Planctomycetales bacterium | reverse complement strand
ACGCTGGACTCCATGATTGGGCATAGGAATGATCGTTATCGTCACTTTGGTTATGCGGCAGCCAAACAAGATACCCTCCTCAATTGGATTCCCGCCCGATTGGCCTACGGGAGCATTGCCTTGGCGTCCTTCTTCATCGGCGGGAAAGTCCAGAAGGCCTTTTCCATCGGCTGGAAAGATGGAATCCTCTCGGGAGAAAATAGTTTTATCCCGGAAGCCACATTTGCCGGTACGCTGAGAGTGCAGCTGGGAGGATGGAATAGTTATGAGGGGAGGGTTGTTGAAAAACCCTTTCTGGGGACCTCAGAACGGCCCCTTGATCGTCGTGTCATCCTGGAAAGCATACGGTTGATGACGGTGGCGGCATGGGTGACGTTATGGGTCTGTGTCATCCTTTCCTATAGCTTCCGTTTCAAATATTTTTAATAGTGATGAACTTAAAGAGATTGGATAAGGCCCCGCGCGCGCATCAGGAGATCAAAAAGTCCCTCCGCAAAGGGCTCATTATGGTCCATACCGGCGGCGGGAAGGGAAAATCCACCGCTGCCTTTGGAACGGCGTTACGCGCTATGGGACGAGGATATCAAGTGGCTATTGTCCAGTTTATCAAAGGAAAATGGAAAACAGGAGAAGGGGAATTCTTAAAAAAATTTCCTGATCAATGCACAATTTTCTCATTAGGAGAAGGATTCACCTGGCTTACGCAGAATTTTGAAGAAGATGTTGAAACGGCACGCAGGGCTTGGCAGAGGTGCTGTGAGCTTCTGAGCGATCAACGCTATCAGCTTGTGATTTTTGATGAAATCAATTATGTGATGAAATATAACTTTCTGGATGTTGAAGAGGTCATTGCGGCGCTTAAGAAGAAACCCCCCCTAAAGCATGTCATCCTGACAGGAAATGGCGCCCCCCAAGCCCTCATCGATTTGGCTGATCTTGTGACGGAGATGCGCTGCATCAAACATCCCTATCAAAAGGGGATTAAGGCCCAGCCGGGGATTGAGTATTGAAAAATTCCTCTGATCCGCCATATCTATCAAAAACTCAATGCCGAAGGTGGGAGTTGAACCCACACGCCCGTGAAGGCAACGGTTTTTGAGACCGCCGCGTATGCCATTCCGCCACTTCGGCCCTGTTTTGCTATTCTAACGATAAAACATTTTTTTCACATCCCTTTTCAGTAGATAAAAAACTACCCCAGCGTGATAGAGGATGGAAATGCTGTTTTTGATCGGCGAGGGAATGCTCGTTTCCAAGGCGCCATTAAGATGGATGATGTTCGCAAAAATCAATAATTTGCTTAAGACAATGACCGAAGCGAAATAGATCAAAAGCTGATACGCCCTTTTCCTAAGATTCAAAAGGCCGATCCCTAAGGACGTGGAAATCAAAGCGGTGGTCATCACGAACAACAACACATTGGGCGGTTTGTTATTAAAGGAAAAAATCAAAGACAACCCTATGGCCAGAAGGGTGATGCCTCCAAACAGAATTTCCATCGCGGCGATCAGTTTTATAAGACCATGAGCTCTCAATACGCCCTCTTTTCCCTAAGTCAAGTATATCGTATTTTGGGGGAGGAAGGAAGGCCGGAGGAGTGAAGCAGAATGGAGCCAGCGGGGGTCGAACCCGCGACCTTTTGCATGCCATGCAAACGCTCTCCCAACTGAGCTATGGCCCC
>CAZNDW010000005.1:0-27958 GCA_964571895.1 uncultured Planctomycetales bacterium | reverse complement strand
CTGCTGGATGGCTTCTTTGGGATCAGCCGCCTCACAAATGGCGCGACACACCGCCACACGGTTAATCCCCCGCTGATAGAGTTTGTCAATATTCTCCGGATTGATGCCGCCAATGGCGAAGACGGGGATCTTCAGACGAGCGATAACCTCTAACAGGAGATTTAAATCCAAGGGCTCTCGATCGGGCTTGGTTTTGGTCTTAAAGACTGAGCCAAATCCAATATAATCCGCCCCCTGGCCTTGGGCAATCTCGGCCTGCTCCCGGCTCTGGCAGGAACAACCAATGATGGCCTGAGGACCCATCATCTTTCTGGCGTAAGCAATGGGTACATCATCCTGTCCCAAATGGACGCCCGCGGCGCCGCTCGCAATCGCCAAATCAACCCGATCGTTCATAATAAAAGGAACTCTATCTTGTAGAGCCCCTAAAAGGCTCCTCGAAAATTTCAAAATGTCCCGGGGGCGGCCTTTTTTGTCACGCAGTTGAATCATGTCAACGCCCCATAAAACAGATTGCTGGACGACCTTAAGAAGATGATCATAATCGTTGACTTCGGTGTCCAAAATCAAATAGAGTTTATAATCGTTCAATGATTCTTTTTTCCAGTGCATAAATCTGATAACGCATTCTTTTGAAAGCCAAGGCTTTCCTTTGATTTCTTAACTTCATCAATTCTTCCAGGACCCTGAAGGACTCTTTGATCCTTTGGGAGTTGGCATAGAAAATATCGAGTGCGGTCCGCCTTTTGAGCTCGCTGGGGAAGGATTTTTTACCAACATCCTGTTCGATATTCCGGGATCGGATCAAATGCTTAATCGGCCAAAATCGCACAGCAGCACTCAGGCGATGACGAATCGTTTTGTAGGCTGACGTCTTCTGGGGATCGTTCAGAAAAAAACGGCACAAATCCTCGCAGACCCTTAAGCCCTCTTTGGCCCGATTGAAATTCGCATCAATAATCCGCAATATTCTTTTCTCATCTATGATACGGGTCACTTTTGATCGATTCGATCATTCGGGTTGTTGAAAAATTCTTCACATAACGAATGAATTCGACTTTACCGCCGTAGGAGCGCACAAAATCCGCCCCGGCTATCTTTTTGTTCTTCCAATCGGCCCCTTTAATCAAAACATCCGGCCTTAAGGCTTCAATGAGCTTCAGGGGTGTCTCTTCCGGAAAAATGGTCACATAATCCACGCACCCCAAAGCCGCGATCAAAGCCGCTCGGTGGCGCTCGGCTACAAGAGGCCGCCCATATCCTTTGATCTTTCTCACTGAGCCGTCACTATTTAACCCCACAATCAAGATCCGATTTTTCTTTTGGGCGGCTTCCAAATACCGGATGTGCCCAAAATGAAGGATATCAAAACAACCGTTGGTGAAGGCGATTGTTTTTCCGGATCGCCGCAAACGCGTGATCGTTTTTTTTAATATGCCCCGCCGCAGGATTTTTGTTTGAGAGTTCAAAGAGGAATCCCTTTAAAAATTATTCTCTACCAATTCGCAAAGGACATGCCCTAGACAGATATGGGACTCCTGAATTCTGGCCGTCTTGTTGGAAGGCACAATGAGATTGATATCACACAAGCCCGCCAGTTTTCCGCCCCCGCAGCCGGTCAACGAGATACAGATCATTCCCTTCTCTTTAGCCTTTTTAACCGCTTCGATCACATTCTTGGAATTGCCGCTGGTTGATAGAGCCACCACCACATCCCCCGGACGGGCCAGCCCCTCAATCTGCCGGGCAAAAACGGCATCGAACCCATAATCATTGCCCAAGGCCGTGAGAATGGAGGTGTCGGTCGTAAGAGCGATCGCGGGAAGGGACCGGCGTTCTTTTTGAAACCGCCCGATCAATTCCGCCGCCAGATGCTGACTGTCCGCGGCCGAGCCGCCATTTCCTAAAAATAGTATCTTCCCATTATTCTTAAGAGCGCGGGTCATGGCCTTAACCGCTTTCATGATCCCATCGAGATTCGCTTTGAGGGTCTCTTCCTTGACGCGGATGGATTCCTGAAAAATGGCTTGAATGATTTCTTTCATAGCCTAAAACTCTTTAAGCAAAGAAGACCTTGGCCATTTCATAGAGCTCCATGTCAACGGTCTTCCGTTTTCCAACGGCCTCTTCAATATCCACATAATGGAGCTTATTTCCCTTAAGGCTCACCATTTTACCGAATTTATTTTCTTTCACCAATTCCACAGCCTTAATACCAAAACGGGTGCCGATGATCCGATCATAAGCGCTGGGAATCCCTCCCCGCTGAATATGACCCAAGACACTGACACGGGTCTCATATCCGGTCTTTTGGGCAATCGTTTCCGCAACAAACTCGCCGATAACCCCAAATCGTCTTCCGAAACGATCCGGATGGTTTTTTTCTTTAGCCCCCGAATATCCATCCACCAGCGTCCCTTCTGAGATAACAATGATACTAAAATTCTTTCCGCGTTTATGCCGATTCTTGATCGTATCGCAGACTTCTTCCATATAAACAGGGATCTCAGGGATGAGAATCATGTCCGCACCTCCAGCGATTCCTGCCTGCAGAGCGATCCAACCGGTATAGAGTCCCATCACTTCAATCACCATAATCCGATGGTGGCTTTCCGCGGTTGTGTGCAAACGGTCAATGCATTCGGTGGCGATATTGACCGCGGTATCAAAGCCAAAGGCGTAATCCGTGCCGGACAAGGCATTATCAATGGATTTGGGAACTCCCACCACCTTGATCACGCCCTCTTTATACAATGCCAACGCAATCTTTAAGGTGTCCTCTCCCCCGATCGCAATGAGGGCATCGATACCGCTTCGTTTATAATTTTCTTTTATTTTTTTAATCATCTCGGGGTCCGCTAAAGGATTAATTCGGCTCGTTCCCAGAATGGTCCCGCCGCGATCCAGAATCCCAGAGATCGATCGCAGGTCTAAAATCCGCATGTCATTATCCATAAACCCAATCCAGCCGTTTTTAATTCCGGTTACAACATAACCCTCCTGCAGACCCTTGCGGACAATGGCTCGGATCACAGAATTTAATCCCGGACAATCGGCCCCGCCTGTCAATACCCCTAATTTCTTCATAACCTTAGGAACCTTTAATCAATGTCAACCTTACTTTAAGTCCGTACCTTAAGCCCGATATCCCTGGAAAGGAATCGTCGGTTCCGATCGCTCCCGATAGTTATCCTTATCCCGTTTTGATCGAGGCTCCTCAGAAATGATTTTAACCACATGAATCCTCACGCCCACTTTTTCTTCAATGCCAATCATATCCTGAATCTTGCTTTTAATAAGCTCCTGCAGCCGGGCGGTCACCTCCGGAATATTCACATCGGCCTTCAAAACCAGCCGTGCCTCCGCCTGCAGTCCTTTTTTCGTGGCAATAATATTGGGCCGAACTTCTTTGACTTCGGTCTCCCTTAAAACCAAACGTTTGACCATATCTTCAATGGCCCCCAAGGAAATGCTGACTCGTCCCGCAGGATTGTCGAAAGCAATCGTCCTCTCTTTCTGTTCAAAACCGGCAATGAGCTTGGCAAAAAGAAAGCTGAGAAGTATCAAAATGAATCCCACCAAGCCAATGATCGTCCGCATCTGAAGATGGTTCTGAAGGATATCGAGAGAATCATGAATTCTGGCCAGTAAGGGCGTGTCCACCACATAGGCAAAAAAGATGGCCAAAAAACCAATGGTCGAGATGGTGACCACATAAAACAAAATGGCAATACGGGTAAAGAACCTCATCTAGTCTCTCCTCTCTATCCCTTGAACATTCACATTCACTTCCTTTAAATTGATGTCGGCCGTTCTCTCCACTGCCCGACGGACAGAATCCTGAATTTGATGAGCCACATCGGGGATATTCATCCCATAACGGATATAAACTTTGAGCTCGAGAGTCACTTGATGATTTTTATCGATCGTGACGTTGACCCCCGGACACTCCTTGTGACCGAAGACCTCCCCCAAAAAATGGCGCCAATCTTCCGAGGGCAGGCGAACCCCGTCCACTTCACTCAAACTGGCCGCCGCGATCTCTGCGATAACCTTTTTGTGGATCTGAACGGATCCTAAGTCTACTTTTTGATCAGGAATCATGGGTGATCCTCCGCGTCCTCTTTAACGATCTTCTCCAAAAAGTGAGTGGAAACCGATCCTTTCAAGAAAGCCGGATGACGAAGAATCTCTTGGTGAAGATTGATCGTTGTCTTAATGGGGCTTAAGTAGAATTCCCCCAAAGCCCTCTGCATCATTCGAATGGCCTCTTCACGGTTCCTGCCATAGGTGATGAGCTTCGCCACCAGGGAATCATAATAAGGGCCAATCACATAACCGGGATAGATATGGGTGTCGATTCTGACCCCCGGGCCTCCGGGCAGATTCAATTCTTCGATCTTACCGGGGCAGGGAAGAAAATTATTCTGCGGATCTTCGGCGTTGATTCGGCATTCTATGGCAGCGCCTCTCATTTTGACCTCATCCTGCTTGATCTTGAGTTTCTCACCGGCAGCAATCCGGATTTGCTCTTTGACCAAATCGATGCCGGTGACCATTTCGGTGACGGGGTGCTCGACCTGAATTCGGGTGTTCATCTCCATAAAATAATATGAATCATCCGAATCCACCAAGAACTCGACGGTCCCAACCCCCTGGTAGCTCACCGAGCGGGCCGCCTTCAAAGCCGCCTCGCCCATCTTTTTACGCAGTTTGCTGCTTAAACCCGGTGAAGGGGCTTCCTCCAGCAATTTTTGATAACGCCTTTGGATGCTGCAGTCCCTCTCACCCAAGTGGATCATGTGCCCGTGCTGATCAGCAACGATCTGGATTTCAATATGCCTTGGCTCCGGAAGATACTTTTCAATATACACATCGGGAGATCCAAAATTCGCCTCGGCTTCGGTGCGGGCCACATGAAAAGAGCTCATGAGGCTCACATCATTGTGACAGATCCTCATGCCTTTTCCACCGCCCCCGGCGGAGGCCTTGATGATCGCGGGATACCCGATCTTCTTGGCCAGCTCAATGGCCTCTTCCGGGGTCTTAACAACGGTTTTGGCGCCCGGCGTTAACGGGACACCGACTTTTCTGACAGTCTCCCGGGCCGTCACTTTATCGCCCATGGCCCGTATGGCTTGGGGGCTAGGACCAATGAATTTGATGTGACAGGACTCACAAATCTCGGCAAAGTGCGCATTCTCGGCCAAGAAACCATACCCCGGATGAACGGCTTCCACATCCGCAATCTCAGCCGCTGAAATAATCGCCGGGATATTCAAATAGCTGTCTTTGCTGCCTGGCCCCCCAATGCAGATCGCTTCGTCGGCAAATCGAACAGGCAAGGAGTCGCGGTCGGCTTGGGAATAAACGGCGACACTGCGAATATTCAGCTCTTTGCAGGCTCGAATAATCCTTAAGGCAATCTCCCCGCGATTGGCGATCAATATCTTGGAAAACATAGGCGCGGGCACTAAACCGGTTCCACCACAAACAAGGTCTGCCCGAATTCGACCGGTTCAGCGTTTTCAACAGCGCACTCGATGATTCGGCCCCTGACCTCGGATTTGATTTCATTCATAAGCTTCATGGCTTCCACGATACAAACGACCTGCCCAACCTCCACGATCTGTCCCACCTCCACAAAGGGCGCTGCCTCTGGCGAAGCGGCACGGTAAAATGTCCCCACCATCGGAGAGGCAATGGCCAGGGTTGTCTTCGCACTCGGTGGTTGATCCAAGGAGGCCTCGGCGGTTTTCGGTAAAGCCGGGGCCTCCACTTGATAGGAGGTGTTATTGGACTGCGGGGAATCGGAACCAACCCCACGCGGTAATTTTTTTATTCTGACTTTTAGGCCTTCTTTTTCCACTTCCAATTCACTCAAGCCATTCTCATTCATCAGATTGATCATATCTTTGATTTCTTTCAAATTCATTTCTGTACCCTCTCCACGTACTCCCCGCTGCGGGTGTCGATTTTGATCCGATCCCCTTTATTGATAAAAAGGGGGACTTGGACCGTGGCTCCGGTCTCAACGGTGGCTGGTTTGTTCCCGGCCTTTGAGGTGTCACCCTTAAACCCCGGTTCGGTTTCGGTAATATTCGCGACGATAAAGGTGGGCAGGGACAACTTTTGAATCTGGTTTTTATAAAGGAGAACGGTGACTTCCATGTTTTCCTGAAGAAATTGAGCCCCTTCTCCCAGCTTATCCAAATCCACGGCCCGCTCTTCAAAACTCACTTGATCCATAAAATGGAAGGAATCCCCCGTTCGATAAAGATACTGCAGTTTTTTTTCTTCCAAAAAGACATCCTCCAGACGGTCGGAGTTTCTAAAAGTCTTCTCCAAGGTCAAATCGGTTTTTAAATTTTTGAGCCTGACCCTGACAAAAGCGCTGCCTTTGCCTGGCTTCACATGGTGCACCTCGGTCACGAGATAGATTTCCCCATTCACAAGGAGTGCCAAACCCATTGTGATTTCATTAATGGATAGGGCCACTTAAAACCTCACAGCCTTTTTGGGTTACCAACACCATGTCCTCGATCCGAATGCCAAATTGGTGGGGGATATAAACCGCTGGCTCGATTGTAAAGACCATCCCTTCCTTTAAAGGGGATGGATTTCTCTGGGAGATCCTGGGAGCTTCGTGAATTTCCAACCCTACGCCATGACCGAGTGAATGACCGAAGAATTTGCCTAAATGATTTTGGGTGAGATAGTTCCGAGCCGCAGCATCCAGATCACAGGCCAAAACGCCCGGTCTGACTTTCTGAATCGCCAGCGCCTGCGCCCGACGAACAGTGTCATGCACTTCTCTGATGAAGCGGGGTATTGTACCCAAAAAGATCATACGTGTCAAGTCAGACTTGTAGCCGTCGAGATCAATTCCCATATCCACCAACACCGGTTCGTTTCTTTTGATCATACGGTCTGTCACTTGGGCATGAGGAAAGCAGGAATTGGGGCCCGAGGCAATGATCGCAGGAAAGGAAAACGCCCCATCTTGCGACCTCACAAATCCTTCCAGCTCCTTGAGGCAATCTTTTTCGGTTATGCCGGGCCGGATGGTCTTTTGGAGGAATTGATAAGCTTGCTTGTGAAGGCCCAGGGCCTTTTTGATTTGGTCGATCTCAAAGTGAGATTTAATTTCGCGGAATGCTTCGACAAGACCGGGGCTACAGACGAGTTTCCTGGCCTTGGGGGTCGCCTTTTTTAACAGCTTAAACGCAGACAAAAAGAGATGGCGATCGTCAAAACCGATCCTTTGGGCACCCATCACAGATGCCAATTCCCAGAGGCTCTCCCCTAATGAGCGGCGGTAGACCTTAACCCCAATCGCCTTAAGACTCTGCCGGGCCTCCAAGGCATAACGGGGGTCCGTGATATAAAATGCCCGTTTGGGACAAATAAAAAGCCAAGACTCAGAGGATGGGAAATCGGTCAGATACCGGATATTGACGTCGCTGGTGATGAGGAATGCGTCGAGTCTGTGCTTTCCAAGCTGGGAGATGAGTTGTTGAATTCGGGGATTCAAGGATGTGCGTTTTTATTTGAGAAGATTGATCAAGGCCTTAAGGCCCAGCAGATAACTCTCCTCGCCAAAGCCACTGACCTGACCGGAACAGACCGGGGCAATTAAGGAGGTATGCCTAAAATCCTCTCGGGCATAAATGTTGGAAAGATGCACTTCCACTGTGGGCAGACTCACAGCCAAGAGCGCATCGCGGATGGCCACGCTCGTGTGAGTGTAAGCGGCGGGATTAATCAGAATCCCATGGATTTGGTTTTTCTTGGCCTGGCCAATGGCATCGACGATTTCCCCCTCGTGGTTGGACTGAAAGATCTCCAAGACAACGCTGTTTGGGTTCGCCAATTTTTCCAGTTTGGCGTTGATCTCCTCCAGCGTGACCTTGCCGTACACCGCTGGCTCTCTTTGGCCTAAGAGATTGAGGTTGGGGCCATGGATGACAAGAATCTTTTTCATGGATTTCCCCTCGGCACTTGGGCCTCATCCACGAGCATGATGGGGACACCGTCTCGAATAGGGTATCTGCGGCCGCACCGAAGACAAACAATCTTTTCCTCTTTTAAAGCCACATCCGCCTGACACGCGGGGCAGGCCAGAATGGCCAACAACTCTGCATCAATCATGAGATCTTTCCTTCTTGATTCATAACCTCCACATAACTCATTTGCAGCTCATACAGGGCCGAATGGAGCATATCGTTTTCTTCTTGAGTGAGGTTCCCCTGGGTCTTCTCTTTTAACAAGGCCAAGGTGTCAATCAAAAATTTGGCTTGTCTAAGATTCTTCTGGGTTTGATTGTTCAAAGGATTCGGCAGTTTGCCTAAAAAAATCATGGCCTGAAACGCCAGACTGGAGATATAACTCAGGAAATCGAATTCTTGGTCTTCCCCGGCGGCCTGCTCCGGGGCGGCCTGCCCGGCCAGGGGCAGGCCGCCCCGGGGGTCTTTGGCCGAGAGATCGTCGGCTTGAGCCTGATTTCCTAAAGGGGCATCGCTCGGCGGGAGCTTATGAATTTCTTTATCCCGGGCAACGTCTTCCTTCCAAGACTCATCCACATATTTTTCTTCGCCCATGAAAATTTTCCTTTCTTATTCTCCTTCGCAAAAGTAATAGCACTGGTTCTTTTGCTTCGGAGGAATTACTCTGCTCGAGAATATTCCTGCGAAGCAAAACTGACAGTCCTATTAGTTTTGCGTAGCAGAATAGAATTACTCATCCCTTCACTCTATGTAACTATATGTCGTCTGTACTTTGTTAAAATTTATTTTTTCCACACAGGGAAATACTCAGTAGATCGACGCTGCCAAGCGTTGGCGATAATAACACATAAAAAGGTCTAACGCTTGAAGTATTCTTAACATATTGAAATGTATGATGTTGTAAAGACGAAAGTCTCAAAAAACGCCCATTTTTAACAAAGTACTGTGTCATTATATATTTTGATACATGAAAATCAAATGGTGGTCAATTTTGGAAAAGGTGCGAACCCACTACCCAGAGAACCCTGACGAAACCTAACCGCTCGGGCGGCGCAGAATTCCCCTCTCACCCCCCTTCCGCGCCGCCCTCGCGGGAAGTTCATTTTTGCCCGCTTCGCGGGCGCGCCGCTACTTAATTCTACTAAAGAACTTCTTTTTGACTTCTGAAATTGTCATCACCTTCAGCTTACTTGATAGTTTGTAATCATCCACAATTCGCCTGCCTTCCTTGAGAAGTTGCTGATCATTAGTAATCATAATTTGGCAATAACCACCTATCGCACCGAGAATAGCGGAGGTAAGGTGTATCGCATCAGGAGAATTTAGATTCGAATTAAAAGAAATCTCCTGTGCGCCTTGCCAGTCGTCACTATTTTTCAAAAAATCATACAACTCGATATTTTTATATTCTTGTCTAAAACCATTAAACCAATCAAAAACTTTTTCGAAATCACCACGCTTCAAATCCTTGTTGTAAGTTGCTCTTAAAATCTTTCTCATTTCCCACTTCTTCTCAATCGCCTTATCAATGACAAATAAGCTATCCTTTTTATAATCTGCTAACTCCATTGCCAAAAAGGAAGAGCTAATGCACTTCCACTCCCTTTCCTTAATTTTATCTAAAACTAAAATGGCTTCGCGGTTGCGGGCGGTAATATAGTCCAGCGCGACATTCGTATCAATATAAAATGCCTTACTTCTTTTGGTCTTTTTTGGCATAAAATTCAACCTTAACAGGTTTCGTTACCTGCTTATGGCCCTTGAAAGAAACTTTCTCTCCCTCTTTTGTGTAAAATTCAACCTTAACTGGCTTGGATACTTTTTTGTCAGCCACAAAAGCGATTTTTTCTCGACGATGTTTTGACATAATTTATTTAACTTTTGATTTGATCGCATCAACAAGTTTATTGGGCGCAACAGCAAATTTTTTAAACTCGTTGAAGTTTTTATCAGTAATCCCGATTTGAAACTCAATGCCTCCTCTATGCTGATGACTTCTCATGGGATGATTTTTTACTTCTTTGTCTGTAAAAATCCAGTAGTAAATTTTATCTATCCATACACCGACGAAAACAAAGACATCTACAATACCCAATTTAAGCTGTTGAAAATTCATCCAGCATGGCTCATCTGATTCAATACTTAGCGCCTTGTGCTCCAATCCGCCCCTGATTTTTGTGTTTATAGCTCTGGACGCTTTTACCTCAACTTTTATTATCTTTTTCCCGTTTTCAATATAAAGATCGTAATCGCCGGAGTATTTTTTATCAACCAGCTTCGATGGTTCCTTAAACTCTGAATCTAGCTCAACCAAGTGCCGTTGCGCCCAAATTTCACCAAAGACGCGAGGCGAGATGTTATAAAGATTTAGATACGGATTTGCATTTACATATGCGTCCCGCAAATTTTCATACTCTTTGAAAGAAATAACTTTTTTGTCCAGTAAATACATCAGGCGATACTCATACTCGTTGAATGGGTAAATGGATTTCAAACTGCTTAAGTGCGCCAAAAGAAACTTGCGATCCTCTTGTGGTAGTTTTTTAATCCACTCCTCAAGTTTTTGGTCTAATTTTTTCTTATCCATAAAAATTAAGCTAAATCTAGAAGGGTTGGCGCGCCCAATAATTCCTCATCTTTTACCAAAATTTGCCCATCCTTCAAAACTTTTAGGCGCCCCCATCCCGTTTCTCCGGTGCGCCGGTGATGAAGCAAGCGAGCGGCCATAATCTTGCAATAATTCGGGTTTATGTCCATTGTGTAACATTTCCTTTTGCTTAATTCCGCTTGTAGCAAAGTTGAGCCAGAATGACCAAAGAAATCTACAACAAGATCGCCGGTTTTACTGCTCGCTTCAATTATCCGCTTTGCGGACTTGAGGGGTTTTTGAGCAAAGCAACCCTCAATATTTTCGTGCATTAAATAAAAAACTTGTTGTATATCGTGCCAAACATTTCCAGCGCGAATTGTAAGCGATTTACTCCTTTCAAAATTTTCTGTCATCTTTCCATTAACTTTTTTGTAGTATCCTTTCGTCTTTTTGGGTATGTCTGTGTATTCTGCCTGAACATCAAAAATTGGTTCTCCTTTTATGTAGTAAAGTAATTCTTGGCGAATAGCCATCCAGTTTTTTTGTGTTCCGTATCCGCGCTGATTTCTCATAGTGATAAAGTTTCGTATTCTAACGGGCTTGTTGCGCATCATGATTATAAAATCAGCAAGAGGTTGGAGTCCATCTCTAATATCTGCACCAAGCCAAACATAGAGAGAAAAATTTTGACCTAGCGCATCTAAAGTGTGGTCAACCCACTTATCGCTCCAACTGATATATTGCTCCAACGGCAAATTACCAAACTCATCATTGATATCAACGTTGTAAGGGGGGTCCTGAACCGCCAAAACTGCTTTCTCGCCCCTCATTAACTTTTCAACATCTTCTTTTTTAGAAACATCAAGACAGCCAACGCGATGACCGCTAATTGGGTCTTCCCAAATCGTTCCATATTCAAAATTTGGCAAGCTATTAGTTTTTGCCATTGTTGAAAAATTCTTTTGGGATCAGAGGGATGCGATGGCTCTAGGATAACACTCCCCAAAAATCTTGTCAACCTCCTGGACTTCATGTCAATTAAAATTCAAAAATGCGTAGGGAACGGTCGCGACCGTTCCCTACGCGACATAATCGGTCCAATCCAATTCTCTCGGTACCGAGTGTTTTGGATTAAGCAGATAAAACTGACGCATCTTCCACAAATTGCTTACGGAAAATCCAGCGCCATATCTTTTGGTCATGACCTCTGAAACTCGACGGATAAGCCCTGCTCCACGTGTCGCGCGCATCGCCCCGTCCTGCTCTTCTTCAACAATGCGCCGCCCCGTCTCCCAGCCAAAGCGCACCTGCACCGAGCGCGCATTCGCGTAAAGCCGGGAAATGTCGTCAACGAGCTTGTGGAATCTGGCTAAAGCCGGAAGTCTTGACATAGGGAAGCGCCCCACCTTTCTGTATGTTGCGTTATTCAAGCAGCTCTTAAAATTTTTTCAAATCATTCGTTGGAAATTTACAACGGAAGCTAGTGCCGCTGCAACTAAATTCTCTGGAATATCCAGCGGCACTTCCGCTAGGGGGGCTTGCCCTGAGCGCAAGTCGAAGGGCTAATCTTTCACTTCAAAGGAAATCACGACATTAAAGGTGAGCTCCGGATATTTCAAATCTTTCGGAAACGAGGGGAATGGACTGGCCTCTTGAATGCTTTTTAATCCAATGCCCTTAAGGAAACCATTAGCCGAGGTCCTTTCTTCGATGAGCTTTAACTGTTTTAAAGAACCATTGGACAAAAGGACAAAGGTGAGATAGACCTCCCCCGATTCCATTTGAGAGTAGTTTATATACGCGCGATTCTTAATTTTATTACGGATGATTTGATAATAATTGATATAAGTGGGATTACTGATTTTTTCCGATTGGATCGCAGCGATCGTAATTTTACGCACCAAAGACTTGCTATCCAGCTCGCGGGGCTGCCTTTTATCCAGTTTAAATGCGCCACTCATCTGAGGGATCTCTCGGAGGCGACCGATAGGGAGGGCCTCATCCTTCCTCAGCCCCTGGGGGGGTTTGATAAATTTCTTTTCTGGGAGCGTCTGGATTCTTTGATGAGAATAACTTTCTTTCTCTTTTGTTGAGCTCTCCTTTTTAACCACGACCGCCCTCATCGGTTGATAGATCATCTCTGGCTTGGGAAGAGGCTTTTGAGAATCATGGGTTGTGGTATAAGAAAACCGGGCCAACATACCCACATGCATAAGGCAAGAGATGGTCAGCGCGCCAACAAAAACCTTATTTTCGGATATCCTTTCCATCGTGCCATCCCAGGATTGGTTTCTCCTTCTCCTCAATTTTGACGAGCCAAGGCTTCCTTGATCAGGTAGGCAAAAAATCGGATCGTATCGAAAAAAGGATTGATCTTGCTGGACTCTCCCCAATAAATCGTTCTCACCGGGATAGATACGATTTTAAATCCCTTTTTGCTGGCTTTCATCAGGACCTCAGTCTCGATCTCGAAATCACAGGATGTCAATTGGAGCTGTCTGAGGATTGCACAGGAAATCAGCCGGAACCCGCATTGGGTATCCGGGATCTTCTGGCGACAAAGAAAAGAAATCACAACGGACATCACCCGATTCGTCCAAAGACGAACCCCAGGCATCCCCTGAGGGTTGTGCATCCGATTGCCGGTGATGATGGCGGGCCCTCCGCCTTTCGCCTGCTCCATAAATTGCGGGATGTCATGGACATCGTGCTGGCCATCCCCATCCATGGTCAGCACGCCGTCATAATCCCTTTCCAGGGCATAACCAAATCCCTTCAATAAAGAACGCCCCTTGCCTTGCTTTTTGTCATGCGTAAGGACCACGGCCCCATTGTGCCGGGCCATAAGACCCGACTGATCCGTCGAGCCATCATCGACCACAACCACATCCAGCCCTTCGTGTCTTAGCGCCTTAACCAAAGGGCCTATATTTTTCGCCTCGTTATGAACCGGGATAACGACGCACACTCTCACTTGATCCAGAACTCCCTGAACATTAACCACTGGGTTGGATATTCCCGAATTTTTTGTTCCATGACCCTCGTATATTGTTTGACGACAGCCGAAAGCACATCGTCCGGCACCGCTTCGGGGTGCAGGGATGGAGGAAAGATGGGTTCCTCAAAAATCATAGTAAAGGAATCATCGTCGTTGCGTAAGAGAAAAACCGGCAGAATGGGAGCGCCTGTCTTAACAGAAAAAACAGCCGCACCCTTAGGGATGAGAGCGGTTTTATTCAAAAACGGGACGGGTTCGCCGTGCATCCCAAAGGCTCTGTCCGCGAGGAGCGCAACCAATTTGTTTTCTTTCAAAGCCTCCAGGCACTTTCGGATGGTGCCGTTGGTTGGGATCACGGTGATTCCCCAAATCTCTCTTTGGATATTGAAAAGATCATTGACCGGCCGCTCCTTATGAGGAAGGGCAATCGCGACCAAAGAATATCCCAGAAAGCTCATAACCGCGGCACCGAGCTCCCAATTGCCAATATGAGCGGCTAAAATAATCCCGCCTTTTCCTTTTCTTAACACCTCCTGCACACGCCTGAGATTCTCAATCTTAATACGATTCTTCACATAATTTTTATTCAGCGTCTTTCTCATCCGAAAAAAATCAACGAGATATTTTCCAAAATTCTTAAAAACTTCTTTGGCTAAACGGGAAACATCTTCTTCCGTCTGGAGAATGGCCTTAAGATTATTTTTCACAGCCCGGCGATCGCGAAAATGAAGATAATAATGCACCCTCGAGAGCCATCCCGCGACCCGATAGGCTAAAGGAAGCGACATCCGCAGGACACAAAACTGCCCGAATTTATAAAGATAGAGTCGAAACATGATCCGTCGTTGGAATGCCCATCAATTCAGCCCTCATCCTCAAAGGCTAAACGGGATGCTCTAAAATCAACTTGGCAATATCCAAAGCGGCGTTGGGATGACTGTGGGCGCACGCGGCTTTTCGCATAGCCCAAAGACGCTGACGGTCTTTGAGCAGCGCCTCCACCTCTTTGCCGATTTGGTTAGGTTTATCCACCCGAATGGCGATGCCTTCGCTCAAGAGGAATTCCGTATTGCGGATCTCCTGGCCGGGAAGCGGCTTGATGATCGCCATCGGAAGCCCTTTGGCGAGGGCCTCGGATGTGGTCATGCCTCCGGGTTTGGTCACCAGCACCGTGGCCAGCTCCATGAGCTCATCCACACAATCCACATACTCAAAGGCAAGAATTTTTTTGTCCTTATTCTTCGAAAGCTCCCGCAACCAATTGACCAATCTTCGATTGGTGCCTGCCACCACCAGGATTTGGAGATCCATTTTCAGTTTGACCAAACTTTTGACCACCGCCCGGATCGGACCCAACCCCTGACCGCCGCCCATAACCAAGACCGTTGGCAGATCTTCTCGAAGACCGAGTCTCTGGGCGATCAGACTTTTATCCAATCGCTGGATGAATCTCGTCTGAATCGGAATGCCCAAAACCTTAATGGCATTTTCAGGGACCCCTTTTTCGATGAAATGATCTTTCATCTTTTGGGAAGGGACGATGTAATAATCCACTCCCTCATTGATCCAGAAGGCATGGGGAGCATAATCGGTTAAAACACCGATCAATAAAAATTTTAAACGGCGGGACTTTTTGAAATCCGCAACCATCCCGCAGGGAAACGCCTGCGTGCACACCACCGTGTCGGGCTGAAATCTTTCGAACAATTCCGAGAGTTTGGCATGACTCGTCTTGTGAAGATAATTTTTAATCGCCTCCGTCCCTTGGACAATCCTTGGATTATCGTACAGATAATCCCAAAGTCCGGGCGTTCTTTTGATAATGCTCATATAGGCTTTGTTCACAACCTTCTCTAATCGAGGGTAGGTGTAACCAAAGCCGTTGATGCTCATGGTTTCAGCGGTGGGATCGAGCTGGTTGAGGGATTTTTCAATGGCGATGGTGGCGGCGCGGTGTCCGGAGACCTTGGTGATATACATGAGAAGAATCTTCCGGGGCTTGGCGATGGGGTGGCTGGTCATTTTTGAGTAAAAAAGATCCTATGGCTTAACGCCAGGCTCGATCAATGCCAAGGCCCCTCCGACGGGGGCCTCTTCCCCTTCTCGGACGAGGATTTCCTTGATGCGGCCCGAGACCCCGGCCGGGACATGAAAGGTGGCCTTGTCGGTTACAACCTCAACGACACTATCGGATTCCTGGACATATTCTCCGGGTTGAGCATGCCACACGGCGATTGTCGCCTTCGTGATGCCTTCTCCCAATTCCGGCAGAATAAGACGATTCAACACGGGCTGTCTTCTCAAAGGAGCTCCAAATTAAAATTCAAGGCATATTTCTGAATGAGTCTTTGTTTGATTTGATCCCGATCAATCTCTTTTCCGAGAAGCTTCTTAAGGGAAGTCATGGGCCGATCCAAGCCGCACGGTTTGATCATGGTAAAATATTTCAAATCCGTATTCCCATTGATCGCCATCCCATGAAAAGAGACCCATTTCTTAACGCCGATTCCAATCGAGGCGATCTTTTCCTGCCCCACCCAAACCCCCCGCTCGTCTTCAACGCTCCTAGCCACTATACCAAAATCTTGTAACAAATCAATGGCAACGTGTTCTAATTGATCTAAGAAGATCCTCAAATCCCTGCCGAAATCCGACAGATTAAAAATAGGGTAGCTGATGATTTGTCCCGGGGCATGCACGGTCACATCCCCCCCGCGGTCAACCGCTACGATGCGGATCCCTTGGGAGCGAATTTGGTCCGGGGAGATTAAAAAATTCTCTTTCTTAGCCATACGGCCCAAAGTGACAACCGGCGGATGCTCGCAAAGAAGGAGCGTCGCGGGTCCCCCATTCATCACTGAGGAGACGGTCTTTTTCTGCCACTCCCAGGCCTTGCCATAATCCATCAGGCCCATATCTTGAATATGGCATACCGTTTTTTTCATAGAGGATTAAAAAAGGAAGGATGGAAAAAGCGAGTCTGTCCCAGAATGACTTTTACATTGAACTTATTTTTTTGCAGATGGCCTCGGCCATCTGGTCTGTCCCAACGGCCGTTGGGTCGTTACGATCATTTTTTAAATCGTAAGTAACGGATCGGCCTTCTTTGAGGACCACCTTGACAGCGGCTTCCAGCCGGGAGGCAGCCGGAATTTCCTTCAAATACTCCAGCATCAGGACAGCCGAAAGGATGCAGGCGGTGGGATTGACTTTATTCTGGCCAGCGTATTTCGGGGCAGCGCCGTGGACGGGTTCAAAAAGACCGATCCCCTCCCCAATATTGGCCCCCGGGGCGATCCCCAACCCTCCGATCAGACCGGCGCACAGATCCGAAACAATATCCCCATACAAATTGGGTAAAACCAAAATATCAAAGACGCCCGGCCTTTGGATCAATTGCATGCACAAATTGTCCACGATCACATCTTCAAATGCGATGCGGCCTTGATATTCTTTCGCAACTTCTCTGGCCGTCTTTAGAAATAGCCCGTCAGAGAATTTCATGATATTGGCTTTATGGACCGCGGTCACTTTCCGGCGTTTGTGCTTCAGGGCATAGTCGAAGGCGTATCGGACAATGCGGCGGGAACCGAAAACCGAAATCGGTTTGATGGAAACGGCGGAATCTTCTCGGATTTTTTTGGGCTGGAGCTGGTTGATCTCCTTGATGAGTCGTTTGGCTTCGGGGCTCTCAAGATCAAATTCGATTCCCGCGTAGAGATCTTCGGTATTTTCCCGGAAAATGATCAAATCAATGTCCGAAGCCTTAGCCTTGGTCCCTTCATAAAATTTGCAAGGCCGCACACAGGCAAAAAGATCCAACGCCTGACGCAATTGAACATTGACGGATCGAAATCCCTGGCCCACGGGAGTCGTGATGGGCCCCTTGATCGCCACTTTGTTTTTTTGGATCGATGCCAAGACCCGATCAGGAAGCGGGGTGCCATAGCGTTTGATGGCCGGTTCTCCGACAAGCTCTTCTTCCCAGTCAATCGGAACGCCCGTTGCCTCAACACACTTCTTCATGGCTTGAGTGACCTCGGGGCCAACACCGTCTCCGGGAAGAAGTGTGACTCTATGGGGCATCATTTCAACAGCTGTTTAAACTCCTCGACATTCTTCACTTTGCTTAAAGCCGCCTCATAACTGATGACCCCTTCTTTATAAAGATCCCTCAGCGAGCGGTCCATGGTTCTCATCCCGTATTGGCTGCCGGTTTGAATCGCGGTGGGCATCTGTTCAATGGCCTGTTCTCGGATGAGATTCCGCATCCCCGGTGTGGCCACCATGATCTCGGTGGCTAAAACCCGGCCCTCACCCTCCGAACGGGGCAACAAAAGCTGGGAGACCACTCCCTGTAGACACGCGGCCAACTGTAATTTGACTTGGATCTGCTGATAGGGAGGAAAGACGTCAATAATCCTCTCAATCGTCTGAGGGGCATCGGGGGTATGGAGGGTGGCTAAAACCAAATGCCCTGTTTCGGCAGCCGTTAAGGCGGTCGAAATTGTTTCGAGATCCCGCATTTCCCCCACCACAATCACATCCGGATCCTGACGCAGGCATCTTTTTAAGGCCTCGGCAAAAGAATGCGTGTCCGAGTAGACCTCCCGCTGTTTGATGATGGCCCTCCTGTTTTGATGGATATATTCAATGGGATCCTCAATACAGACAATGAGGGCTGATCGTTCGCTATTGATTAAATCAATCATCGCCGCCAGGGTTGTGGTCTTTCCCATACCGGTTGGACCGGTGATCAACACAAGACCATTAGATTTCCGGGCAAAATCTTTGACAATCATCGGAAGCCCCAGGTCTTCCAAATGAGGGATGAAAAGAGGAATCCGACGAAAAGCGGCCTCCACCGATCCCCTTTGCCTATGAACATTGACACGAAATCGATCCAGGCCCGAAAGCGATAAGGAAAAATCTAACTCGTAGTCTTGCTCGAATTTTTCTTTTTGCGGATTCGTGAGAACACTGTAGATCATTGCCTTAAGCTCGTCGCGCAAAAGCTTATTGGCATTAACCAAAACCAGCTCTCCGTCAATTCTTAAAATCGCCGGGGTATTTTCCGTTAAGTGCAAATCCGAGGCCTTTTTGGAAATGGTCAAAAGAAGCAAGTCTCTTAATTCCATGGTCCCTCCTTAATCCATCCGCTTAATCTTTTCATTCCCTCTTGGATTTTCTCCTTGGAGGTGGCGAAACTAAGACGAATATAATCTCTAGCCCCAAATCCTTCCCCAGGGATGACCGCCACATGGATCTCATCAAGAATCTTCTTCGCCAACGAGGTTCCGTCTGCGATCTTTGAGACATCGCAAAAGATGTAAAAGGCGCCCTGGGGCGCGAGATAACGGATCTTGGGGATTCGGTTGAGCCCCTCCATCATCAGACCCCTTCTTTTCTCAAATTCCTCGCGCAGGGATTGGATGCACGTCTCATCGTCCTTAAGGGCCGCAACAGCGGCCATTTGACTAATGGATGTGGGATTAGAGGTTGTATGATCTTGGAGCTTGTTAATGGATTCAATCAAGCATTCCGGCCCGGCGCAGTATCCAATCCGCCAACCCGTCATGGCATAAGCCTTGGAAAATCCATTGACCGTGATCGTCAAATCGCCAATGTCTTTCCCCAGCGAACCGATCGAGGTGTAAACTTCTTTATCATAAATAAGTTTTTCATAAATTTCATCACTTATCACATAAATCTTTTTTCTGACACAAATCTGCGCGATTCCCTCCAATTCCTTTTTGCGATAAACCATGCCGGTCGGATTCGACGGCGAGTTTAAGATTAAAATGCGCGTGGAAGACGAAACACTCTCGGATAATTGGGAGACGGTGATTTTAAAGTGGTTATCCCATGCGGTCGGGAGAATCCGGGCCCGGGCGCCGGAGAGCTTCACCATCTCGGGATAACTCACCCAATAAGGAGAAGGGATCAGGACCTCATCGCCCTCGTCGGCTAAAATTTGCAGGACGTTGTAGAGGGCCTGTTTGGCCCCTGATGAAACCGCAATCTGAGAAGGTTTATAATAAAGCCCGTTGTCTTTTTGGAGTTTCCGGGAAATAGCTTCTCTTAAAGGAAGGATCCCTAGGGTGGGGGTGTACTTGGTAAAGCCATCTTCGATGGCTTTGATGGCAGCTTTCTTGATAAAATCGGGTGTATCAAGATCGGGTTCACCAGCAGCAAAATTAACGACATCCTTGCCTTGACTGATCAATTCTTTAGCGCGGGAGGTGATGGCCAGAGTCGCAGATCCCACAAGATCCTTGATTCTGTGATTGATCTTCATGGCAATAGTGTGAAAAAACCTAGGAACCCGTAGACGGTGGTCTTTTAATGAACATCCTTTTTATTCCACTCATGATATTGGATTTAAAGTTTGGTTTTCCCTTAGAGGGGAGTTCCTTTTGAGGATGAGGCTTCATAGGCTCAGATTTTAAAGGTTCTTTTTTCACTTCGGGCTGCGGCTTCACTTCAGTTTTGAGGTCTTTGCCGGGCTTTTTCTCAAGAACGGCCCCCGGAGCCGGGGCTGGTTTTGCCTGCGCCTGAGTTTTAGGCTTGCTGATTGTGATTTTCTCTTTCTCCGTCAGCTCCAGAAAGGCCAGTTGAGCGTTATCCCCCCGGCGTTTGGCCAAAGAAATAATTCGGGTATAGCCGCCCAGCCGGGATTTAAACCGAGGAGAAATCCTCTGGAAAAGATCGCTGACCAGCCGATGATCGCATAAAATCGCAAAGGCCCGGCGCCGATCCGAAAGGGTCCCGTGTTTTCCAAAGGTGATCAGACGATCCACCAGCTTTCTGGCCTCTTGGGCTTTAGGCTTGGTGGTACAAATCCGTTCCTGAAGAAGCGTTGCTTTGGCGAGATCGCGTAGCGTCGCTCGACGAAGGGCCGAATTTCTCCCGAGCCTATTTCCGGCTTTGGCATGCCTCATGCGGCGGCTTCCTTTTTCCTAAGTTTTTTCGTGTCCACTTTCGTCCCCAAGCTTAAGCCCATGGCCTTCAGAAGATCGTTGATTTCCGACAGAGATTTCTTCCCGAAATTGCGGAAATTAAGCAGCTCTGATTCCTGTTTTTTCACCAAATCGGCGATGGTCTTGATATTGGCTTCCTTTAAACAATTGGCACTCCTGACCGAAAGTTCCAACTCGGAAATCGGCAGACGCAATTTTTCATAAAGCGCCTGCTCTTCCACCGTTATTTCTTCCTCTTCTTCTTCCTCCTCCGGCAGCTGGCCGTAACTGACAAAAACATCCAGGTGGCGCTGCAAAATATTGGCCCCATACAGAAGGGCTTCTTTCGGGGTGATCCCGCCGTTGGTCCAAATCTCCATGATCAATTTATCATAATCGGTTCTCTGGCCGACACGGGTATTTTCAACCAAAAAGTTGACCTTGACAACAGGGGTAAAGATCGAATCAACCGCAATGGATCCCACCGGATTGGAATCTTTTTTATTGAGCTCCCCTGGGACATAGCCTCGGCCCCGGCAGACCATCATGTCTACGTGGAACTGGGTATCTCGGGTCAAAGTGGCAATATGGAGATCCGGATTTAAAACCTCAACGGTTTCATCACAGATGATATCCTTGGCCTTGAGCTCGCCCTTGCTGGTTGCTTTTATATAAATGGTTTTGGGAATTCTGGAGTGAGACCGTAAAACCAAGTTCTTAACATTTAAAATAATATCCGTGATCGGTTCCATAACCCCGGGGATCATGGAAAATTCGT
Organism: uncultured Planctomycetales bacterium; assembly: GCA_964571895.1. GTDB lineage: Bacteria > Omnitrophota > Gorgyraeia > Zapsychrales > JAHFFX01 > CAZNDW01. The sequence continues at coordinate 6,627 of CAZNDW010000005.1, read as the reverse complement.
GCTGAAGCCCGTCGATTTTGAGGGATGTCACAGCGCTGCCTTCAATGGAGGAAAGGAGAATTCGTCTTAAAGAGTTTCCTAAGGTAACGCCGTAGCCTCGCTCAAATGGTTCAGCAATAAATTTTCCATAGGTCGCCGTATAGGTCGATTCATCGCAATCTAGCCTTTTGGGCATCTGAAAGTCTCGCCACTTCACTCCCATATCATCCTCCTCAATTGGCCTATCTGAACTTTGAGTTACCTTGAGTAAAGCTCAATGATCAACTGTTCATTGACCGGAAATGTGATATCTTCCCGCTGGGGAATTCTCAAAATTTTTACCTTAAAGTGGCCGGGATCCACCTCGAGCCAAGCGGGGGCCTTGCGCTGCTGGGTTGCCTCCAGATTCTCTTGGATCGGTTTTAATTCGTCATTCTTCTTCTGCAGTGTGATTTCATGATCTTTTTGAACCAAAAAAGAGGGGATATTCACGCGCCGGCTATTGACATAAACAAAACCGTGGCCCACGATCTGCCGGGCTTCACTGCGCGAGGTGGCAAAACCAGCCTGAAAAATGACATTATCGAGCCTCTGTTCCAAAAGCTGAAGCAGGACGGAACCCGTGACCCCTTTGGAGCGCGCCGCCTTATGGAAATACCTCCGGAACTGCCTCTCCAAAAGCCCGTAGATCCTTTTGACCTTTTGCTTCTCCCGCAATTGCAACCCGAAGTTCGATAATTTGACTCGCTTTGTCCCATGCTGACCGGGGGCATACTCCCGTCTTTCGATGGCGCATTTATGGGTAAAACATCGCGTACCCTTTAAGAATAGCTTTTCCCCTTCCCGTCGGCATACGCGGCAATCTGGTCCTGTATTTCTGGCCATAAGCTTTCCTTTCTTAAACGTCTTCTTTTTATGGTGAGCCTAGTCGAACCATTAAACCCGGCGTTTTTTTCGCGGCCGACAACCGTTGTGCGGTATGGGCGTCACATCCCTGATGGAGGTGACCGTTAATCCCGCCGCCTGCAGCGCCCTGATAGCGGATTCCCGACCAGATCCCGGGCCTTTCACATACACATCCACACTCTGGATCCCCAAATCTTTAGCCTTCTTGGCCGCAACCGAAGCCGCCACTTGAGCCGCGAAGGGGGTGGATTTCCTGGAACCGCTGAAGCCTGCGACCCCGGGAGATCCCCAGACAATCGTATTGCCCTCTTTGTCGGTGATCGTGATGATCGTGTTGTTAAAGGTCGCCTGGATGTGCACGATGGCTGCGGTGATCCCCCGCAAAACCCTTTTTTTCGCCTTATCTTTTTTAACCATATTCGTTTTATCCTTTTTGTTAATGAGCCCCTGCTGTTTCGTTTTGGTTCGCTTTGCTTCACCAAAACGAAACAAAACGACGGGGGCGAATTAACCCCCGTGTCTTGCTGTCGCCTGCCCGCCAAGATCAACTCAATTGGCAGGCGGGCAAGACAGCAGCGGGGGTTAATTCCCTACGATACGGAATATGCCTTATTCCGTTGCTGCTTTCATAATGCCGATATTTTTCTTCTTGCCTTTTCGGGTGCGGGCATTCGTGCGGGTTCGCTGCCCCCGGACGGGCAGGCCCTTCCTGTGCCTAAGACCCCGATAGGTCCCCAGGTCAATGAGCCTTTTGATATTTTGACTGGTTTCCCGTCGCAGATCACCCTCAATCCGGTAATTCTTCTGAATGATCGAGGCGAGAAGGGCGACCTCTTCATCAGAGAGGTCCTTCGCCCGCCGATTACAATCGATCTTGGCTTCGGTTAAAATCTTACGGGCCACAACCCGCCCTATCCCGTAAAGATAAGGGAGGGCAGCCTCGATCCTTTTTTCTCTGGGGATGTCGACACCTAAAATTCTGGGCATGTTATCCTTGTCTTTGTTTGTGTTTGGGGTTAGAGCAAATCACCCGGACCACACCCTGGCGACGGACAATCTTACACTTATCGCAAATTCTTCTAACGGAAGATTTGACTTTCATATCATTTACCCCGATAGGTGATCCGTCCCCGGCTGAGATCATACGGGGAGAGCTCGACTTTCACCCGGTCCCCGGGAAGGATTCGAATAAAATGCATCCGGATTTTGCCGGAGATGTGCGCCAAGACCCTATGCCCGTTGTCTAACTCGACGCGAAACATCGCATTGGGTAAGGCCTCCTTGACCGTCCCCTCAACCTCAATCAAATCTTCTTTAGCCATATTACCACTCCGTCAGGATCTTGGGTCCAGATTTTGTGATAGCCACCGTATGCTCAAAATGGGCTGAGGGCCGACGATCTTTGGTCACCACGGTCCAGCCGTCCTCCAGAATCTCGGTCTGCCAGGTTCCCATATTCACCATCGGTTCAATGGCTAGGACCATCCCTTCTTGAAGAAGAGGCCCCGTGTGAGGAGGCCCGAAATTCGGAACCTCCGGGCATTCGTGCAACATCCGCCCGATGCCATGACCGACAAAATCCCTTACCACGCTGAAATGCTCCGATTCCACATAATCCTGAATCGCGAAGGAGATATCACCCAGGTGCCGACCAATGACCGCTTGCTCAATTCCCTTATAGAGAGCTTCTCTTGTCACATCCAGCAATTTCTTTAATTCGGGTGCAATATCTCCAAAACCGACGGTGAAGGCGGTATCCGAAAAATAATCACGGACCATGATGCCAATATCAATGCTGACGATGTCTCCTTCTTTAACCACGCGCTTCCCCGGGATACCGTGAACGACCTCTTCATTAACCGAAATACACGTCGAGGAAGGAAACCCCCGGTACCCTTTAAAGGCCGAGGCCACAGAATAAGAGGTCATCAGCTCCTCGGCCTTCCGGTCGATTTCTTGAGTCGTCATCCCCATTCTTAAAGAGCATTTCAGGTCTTTGACAATCAAAGACAAAATTCTTCCGGCTTCCTCTAATAATTCGATTTCCTTAATGGTCTTGATCTTGATCGTCTTCGAATCACGGTTATCACGGCTGGGCGTGGCCAAGTTTTGATTTCGCATCAAAAATCTTCATTAATTCGTCTTTAACGGTTTCCGCATTTCGGTTGGCATCGATTTTCTTTAATTTCCCCTGGGCGGCGTAATAGTCGATGATCGGCTGTATATTTTTTAAATACACCTCCATGCGGGTCTTGATCGTCTCTTCGTGATCATCGGGTCTCTGGTACAATGCCCCCCCGCACAGATCGCAAATGCCGGGTCTTTGAGGAAGCTTGTTGACCATATGAAAAAGCGCCCCGCATTCCTTACAAACCCTACGCCCCGTTAACCTCTGCAGGACAACCGGCAGAGTGGATTCCATGTACACAACGAGATCGATGGGCTTTTGAATTTTCGTTAAAATCTTATCGAGGTCCCGGGCCTGGGTTTCGGTCCTGGGAAACCCATCGAAAAGATACCCGCGATCAGAATTTTTCTTTGAACTCAATCGGTTCTCAATGATCTTGGTGACCACCGTATCGGAAACGAGCTCTCCGGATTCCACAAATCTTTTGATCTTTTTTCCCAGAGGGGTCTGGTGATTCATTTCTTCTCGGAGGATATCACCGGTCGAGATGTGGGTAACCTCCATGGTTTCTTGTAATAATTTGGCCAAGGTCCCTTTTCCCGCACCGGGAGGGCCTAAAAGAACAATCCTCATCGCCTGCCTTTAATCTGCCCTGATTTCATAAAACCCTCATAATGCCGCGTCAATAAATGCGTTTCAATCTGTTTCATGGTATCCAGCATCACCCCCACGGTAATCAAAACGCCCGTTCCTCCAAAGAAGGAAGCCACCAGATACGGCACCTTAAAGGTAGCCATGATGGCATCCGGCATGACGGCGATCATACAGATAAATAAAGCCCCAGCCAGCGTGATGCGGGTCATGACAAAATCCAAAAAATCCGCCGTGGGAGCGCCGGGCTTGATCCCCGGGATAATCCCTCCATGCTTTTTCATGTTTTCCGCCACATCCACAGGGTTAAAAACAATCGCGGTGTAAAAATAGCAGAAAAATATGATAAACCCCCCATAAAGAAAATAATAAAACAGGTGCCCCCGTAGAAGAACATTGGCAAAATGCTGAAACCACGGATGGGGAATAAAGCTGGCCAGTGTCGCCGGAAAAAGCAATATCGATTGGGCAAAGATAATCGCGATCACACCGGCGGTATCCACTTTGAGCGGGATGTACGTGCTCTGGCCTCCGTACACCCTCCGTCCCACAATACGCCGGGCGTACTGGACGGGGATCTTGCGCTGGGCCTGAGTGATCAGGGTCACCGCAAGGATCACGCCCACCAAAAAGCAAATCATCATCACCAAAGTCAACGGCTGAATCTGCCGGGCCGCCGCGGTCTTGGGCGAAAGAAGCAAGATCAGATTCTGAATAGCCTGGGGGGTGGATGAAATAATACCGGCCGTGATGAGAATGGATATCCCATTACCAATGCCTCTTTCTTGAATCTGTTCCCCCAACCACATGAGAAGCAGAGTTCCGGTCGTAAGAGTCACCACCGTCGCGAACCGGAATCCCCAGCCCGGCTCATTGACCACTTTCAGGCCCTGGAAGGCCTGAGGGCTTTCCAGCCACAAAGCAATAAAATAGGACTGGATCACCGCCAAAAGAAGCGTTCCGTAACGGGTATACTGATTGATCTTCATGTATCCCGCGTGGCCTTCTTTGGCCAGCTTCTCCAAGGCCGGAAAAACCGCCGTCAAAAGCTGCATAATGATGGAGCTCGAGATGTAGGGCATGACCCCTAAGGCAAAAACTGTCATCTTCTCTATGGCCCCCCCCGAAAATAAACTCATGATGCCAAAGATCGTGGCGCCTGCCTTTCTAAACCATTCCGTCAAAACAGCCCCATTCACTCCTGGCGTTGGGAGAAAACAACCGATCCTATAGACGACAATGAGAGCGAGGGTAAAGAGGATCTTCTTTTTGAGATCCGGAATCTTGAAACAATTAAGGAATGCGGATAGCATGAAAAGGTTTATGAGTGAGCGGTTTGAGCTTGACCGCCGCCTTTTACAATTTTGTCTTTTGCGCTTTGGGAAAAGCTCGAGGCACAAACGACCAGAGGCTTGGTGATTGTGCCATCCCCTAAAATTTTGAAAGGCTTGAAGACATTTTTGATCAACCCTTCTGATTTCAGCAATTCTTTTGTGATCACGGTGCCTTCTTTAAATCGGTCCAAACTGCCCAACTTCACCAACTGATAAATCAAGGGGTTTTTTCGTCGGAATCCGATTTTGGGGAGCCGACGGATCAAAGACATCTGACCACCTTCAGAGCCCAAAATCACGGCACGCCCAGAGCGGGCCAACTGCCCCTTCTGTCCGCGGCCGGAGGTCTTTCCGTGACCCGACCCCTGACCCCGCCCCACGATCTTTCTTCTTTTTCGAGACCCCACCGGGCTCTTCAATTCATGAAGATGCATGGCCTTCTTTCCCTCCCGAAACTTCCGGACTGTTCTGAGGATCCTCGGGGACAGGTCGGGGTTTCAGCTTGGAGAGCCCATCCATGGTTGCCTTGACCACATTAATGGGATTGTTCGATCGATGACACTTGGTTAGAATGTTGCGGATCCCCACGGAATCGCAGACAGCCCGCACCGGCCCGGCCGCAATCACTCCGGTACCGTCGGCTGCGGGTTTGAGCATGACAATGGCCGCCCCACAGATGCCGTTGACCTGATGGGGAATGGTTGCTCCATACAAAGGAACCGTAATCATCTGTCTCTTCGCTGAGGTTAAGGCCTTTTTGATGGCGGTCGCCACCTCATTGGCCTTATCAAGGCTGTACCCCACCCGGCCCTTGGTATCGCCCACCACAACCAAAGCGCTAAAAGACAGCTTTTTCCCGCCCTTGGTCACTTTTGTGACTCGATTAATGGCCACGACCTGCTCGACGAATTCTGAAGAGACCGCCTCCCTTTTTCTCGCTGATGGTTTTCGCGGGCCCCTCTCTCTTTGAGGAGTTTCTGTTAAAGTCTGCTGAGAGACCATCTCTTGAGGACTCTGCGCAGACAGGGATGTTTCGGCAGAAGGGGCCTTTGAAGGTCCCTGATGATTTTTCCCCGAATCTTTATTTCTCATGGTCATCCTAAAATTCCAATCCGCCTTTTCGGACGGCCTCGGCAAAGGCCTTGATCCGTCCGTGGTACAAATACCCGCCGCGATCAAAAGCCACCTTTTTAATCCCCCGATCTTTGGCCTGAGAGGCCAAGGCCTCTCCCAGTCGGGAAGCGGCCAGGATATCTCCCCCTTGTTTCAATTGAGACCGAAGGTTCTTATCGAGAGTGGATAAACCAAACAAAACTTTCCCTTGGGTATCATCGATGATTTGTGCATACAGGTGATTCAGGCTACGATGAACGCACAACCGAGGCCGGTGGGGGGTGCCTCTTAAGATCTTCCGAATCCTTTGGTGACGATAAATCCTTTTCCTTTCTTTGAGGTTTAGCATACGCTCAATCCCCCCCTTATTAGGGAAGGCCTGCCTGCCTTTTTCACAGTCAATTGGCGGGCAGGCTCATTTGGTCACGGACTTGCCTTGCTTTCTTTTCACCAATTCTCCGACGTATCTGATTCCTTTCCCTTTGTAGGGTTCCGGGGGCTTAAGGTTTCTGATAT
>CAZNDW010000004.1:0-31491 GCA_964571895.1 uncultured Planctomycetales bacterium | reverse complement strand
TATTCGGTGCCTTTCACTGTGGTATAATTCGAGGCAGGATTAGAAATACTGAGGGCGTGAATAGAAAATACTATACTATCAGACTTTCACTGTGGTATAATTCGAGGCAGGATTAGAAATATAACATCCCAGCCTATTTTACGGCCAAACTCTACAAACTTTCACTGTGGTATAATTCGAGGCAGGATTAGAAATTTGTTAGTTAAATCCATAAGCCCCCAGCATCCGGGCTTTCACTGTGGTATAATTCGAGGCAGGATTAGAAATGGGTTGATGAAGCGCAGGCGATCACTAAGACGAGGCCTTTCACTGTGGTATAATTCGAGGCAGGATTAGAAATCCCGCCTCGAATTATTATGTTGCAATGAGTTACAATAAGAGTTAAGGGAAAAACGGCGCAAATCTATAAAGTGCATCAAAAACTCTCCGGTTTGCGAACTTTCTCTTTCACCAGCGATCCCCGCAAAAATTAATAAACTCACAACTCCTGCATTTTGCAATCTGTGCGGTCGCTTCCGGAAACATCCCGGTATTCACAACCCGCCCTGCTTGCTCAATCAATTCCAAGACTCTCCTCCGTAAAACATCATCTATCTTGATTTCAACCCACTGCCTGCCCTCGGAATAGTAGAGGAAACCTTTCCGGCAGGGTTTATTGAACCGCTCCTCGGCAAGAAGGCCATAAGCTCCTATCTGGGCGTAATGATTTTCGCCCGGGAATTTTTTGGCCCCCTTGCAGTCCACGACAACAATCTCGTCGTTGCCTTCGACAACCAAGTCAATAATCCCCGTTAGTTTATAACGCTCGCTGGCGATGTGGACATGAAGATGCCTCCGGCCCTGCTCAAGCCCGAACCGGGACGTTTCGTGCCGCTTCTGTTTCCGGTCGAATTCTCTTTCCCTGACGACGCCCTGTTCCATCAAAAAGGTCGGGGATGTCCTTAATCCCAGAAAACGGATAAAATAAGGGATACGGGGACAATAGGCAAACTGCTTTAAGTCCCCGACGTTCAGAAATCCGTGTTCAGAAACGGAGAATGGTTTCATCGCTGGGATTGTGCGGCGCAAGCTGATGCCTGTCGCCCTGTTCTTTGGAGAAGGCCTTTTTCCAATCTTCTTCACAAATGGGGACAACAAACAGGCGTCCGTCTCCATCGCCCAGGAGAAATTCCAGTTTCTTGCTCAACTCTTTGCGCTGGGTTGAGGTTAGAAGGCCGCGAAAGGCGCTGAACTGGATTCGCTCCAGCCCCTTGTCCAGACAGGTCTCGGCCATTTTGGTGCGGGCCTTCGTGTTTTCGATATCATAAATGACAAAAGTCATAATTTTTTTGCGCATGGCATCACCATTTGAACCTGAAGGGACGGTAGTCCCTGCTTTCTCCCCGAAGAAAGGACGCCACCTGCCTGGCCTGCATTTGAATAATGGAGCGGATCTGAAACGATTTGCCTTTGAACGTCTCGCGGCTTTCCAGGCGCTGTAGAATTTTATCCGCCAGTTGACTCCGCGATTCCAAGGTCATGCGCCCGTCCTCGAATTTGACAATCTGTCCCAAATTGACGCAGGCGATGACCGTCCGGTCCACGACTGGCGCCCGGAATTCCTCCGTAAGATCAAGGACAAGACTGGGTTTCCCCGGCCGGTCCGTATGCAGAAATCCGGCGTACGGCTCAAGCCCGGCCCTTAAGACCGCGCTCCAGACCTGGGCGTAAAGGATCCCATAACCATAATTGAGCATACAGTTAACGGGATCAGTCGCCCCCTGGTGATGGCGGCCCGGGAATTCGATTTTTTCGGACACGATCAGGCCGACAGTTTCCCAGTACCGGTTGGCCGCGTTTCCTTCCAGCCCCATAACCATCTGCCGGAATCGGGACATTTCCCCTTCTGGAAGATTTTGAATCTGCTTTCGTGCCTTTAAGAGTTCAAGAGCAGTCTTTGTCACCGCTTTTGATTTGGCGGGATTGGCCTGGGTCAAATATTTCGCGAAATACCGCAGAAGACGGGATTGGTTAAGGACTTTGCCGCCGGCAAAGCTCGCGGCCAGATGTCTGGCTTTTCCGTCTTGAGCGGCCAGAAGCTGGAGGCGCTTTGTCTCGATCGTCGCGGTTAAGTTGGGCGTTTCGAGTTGGGCCACCGGGCGGCCGGTCATGTCAACGATGTGAAACGCGATACCCCGCTCGGCGGCCTCGGCAATCAGGTCCGTGGAAATGGACGAACCATTCTTGAGGATGAAAATATCACTGAGATTTTGGAGAGGAAACTGCCAGACGGTCTTGCCGTCGGATTTCCTGACCGCCAGCCGCTCGCTTTTCTTGGCGAGAAAAAACCCGTAGCCGTCCACAATAACGCTTAGGCCGGAGGGGGATTTGACAACGGTGAGACCGTCGCTGAGAGAATGATCAGCGAAGTCCTCGGAAATTGCTGAAAGGTCAATAGAGTTGTCTTCGGAATTACTCTGCGGGGGTTGGCCATCTATTTCTTTGGCCATGACTTTTTACTCTTAATTTTACATAATTCACGAAGCTCTCTGATGCCAAGTTTTCGTTCGGGGAAATTCTTAAAGACGGCTTCCTTTTTATCTTTTAACTCTTTGATTTCATTATCCGTTAGCCGTTCTTTCTGTAATACGGGACAACACCAATAGTCCTTTTTCACGCCGCCCGCAATTGATTCAAACCAAACTTCTGCATTTTTGATTGAAAGCTCTTTAACACGATAACGACCTTGGGGAAACACGAAATTGACATTTTTAACTCCACTTTTAATAGATGTTATGTTGATGAACTGGCAAAGAGCAGAAGGATAGCAAATATTCTTCTTAGTTTTAGTGTCTTGTAAGAGGAATACGGGGAGTTTCTTATTTTTCTCTGGAAGATCAATAAATTTGTTGCGCCTGATTTCTCCGATAATTTCACCATTCGCCGGCAAAGGTGGGTCAAATTCTGCTCCAGTAAAGCTTGCTATGGCAGGTTGTAATCGAAGATGTATTTGGGAGTTGGCTTTATCTTTCTTTTTAACCAAGCAAATTGCATCAGCGACAGCCTCAACATTGACTATGCGGATCGGCCCATTGTGAGGTCTTATGGCAAGCACTTTCCCTTGTTGTTGAGATTTTTTGCGTTGCCGTACTTGCCCTTGAAGGTCGCTCTGAAAAAATTTCGTTTTACATCTTTTATTTTTACATTGTTTCCCAACGATTGTTCCGTTCCGCTTTAATTCCTTGAGTTCTTGCTGACAGTGAGGACACTTAACTAAACTTTCCCAATGAGGCTTATATTGACGAATTTCAACATTCAAAAAACCAGAACCGTTCCGGCGGAGCGCGGTACCGCATTTTTTACATTTGATTTCACCGTTTCCTTTGAGACTTTCAGGTTTTATATAGAGATTACATTTTTTATTAGGGCAAAAAATCTGCCAGAAAGATTTCTTAATAAATTGACTTCGCCACGACTTTCGCCAGCTCTGCCTTGAAGATTCGAGAATACGGACAAGAGGCTGTTTTCGGCTTCCTTTAAATTCAGGCCAGTTCGGAGCCAATTCTTTTAATGCCACGGTAAACTCGTTCATGACCGTTTTGCCGTTTGCGTCCCGGACAGGATTACCCCTTTCATCGCAACGGGCATGTTTTTCGATATCAATGAAAACATGATCACGCCATTGATGGGGCGGCAAAGCGGCAAGTAAGGCGGCGTCCTGTACGTGATGCTCCAATGATTCTTCCGAACGCTTCATGGGAAAATTTTCCTGGCCGTTTTGGTCGCGGCGCCAGGAATTGCGCAGACGTGAAGTCATCCACCCTTCCGCGCGTTGCATCAGAGGTAAATCGCCTTTGGGTGTGATCACAGGCAACTCGTCTTCTTTAAATCCGTGGGCCTCAAACATTTTCCTTATACCTTGTATAAACTGGCGCGGCATGGCCCCGGCTCTGGCTAATGCGGTGGGATCGTTGGGGAATGGATCACCTTGTTTCCAGTTAGCTAATGCGGCAAACTCGTTTCTTTGTTCATCAGTTAACCTCTCTAGGGGAATTCCCAATGCCTTAAAGGATTCCAGATTCTCAATCTTCCCGCCATGGGATCCCAATAATAAAATGTCTTTTTTACGGGCCGGCATACGGGAGTTAAGCCGCACACGCTTTTCAAACTCCTGCCAGGATGGTTTTATGTGCTGGCTCCAAAGATATGGAATTGAGTTGCGCTTACCATCATTGCAATTATGGCAACTACACACAAGGTTGACATCGCGGATATCTGGACCGCCCCATGATTCAGGAAAAATATGATCCTCGGTGACCTGATCGACAGAAATGTCTGTGTCGCAGTAAATACACTTGCCGAAAGCTTCCTCATGCAATAATGCTTTTATGGATCGTCTCTCGGTTTTTGTCTGCTCTCCTTTCTTGGTCCGATTTGTGCTTTGCGGCTTTGGGATTTCCAACGTAATATACTTAATTTGTCTTGGATCAGGAACGACTTTTGAACCGTCCGGCCTTCGCCTTCTGGCCTTGAACAATAGATATTCCAACCTTGCCAAAACACGCTGTTGATGCTGTTCTCTGCGGGGATTGCGCACACTACGCGCCTTGATTGTCCATGGATCAATTCCTTGATCAAACATGGTTTCGCCTTTAGCCGCTTTGTCCAGACAGGCTGAACAGAGCCGGTGGCGTCCTTTCGGCTTAACCGCAAGCAGATCGGTCAACTGCTTCTTCATCTCCTCCTTAATAACAGGATGCCCGCCTTTTCTAAGTTCTGTAAAAACTTCTGAAACCTTCTGGCTTAAATTTTTCCAAAATTGATTGTCTTGCGAAACATTTTCTTGAGGTACATCCTTTTTCCAGATGTCTTCAAATTTTTTACTTTCCTCTTTTGTCAGTTTGCGGGGTTTCTGGCCTACCAATTTAACGTGAAGGTTTTTGATCTTTTGATTGGCCTCCTCCGAGCCGGCGCGCCAGTTGTCGAAAAGCCCGGCAAATTCCCTTTGTTTATCTTTGGGAATTCCAAAATGGCGGCACGAATTCAAAAATCTCTGCCGCGCCTCCGCCGGATTTTTCAAACCTTCCTGCCATAAATCTGCTAATCGTCCTTTCCGCTCTTTGGCTAAATGCGCCGAAGAAGGCGGAACCTCATAAACCCGCAGATTGTTGACAGCGGCCAGGTACGCTTTCTTGCGGTTTTTTGATTTCCGGGCGCAGGTTTTGCCGCACCACGCACATCCGGACTCGACTCGGTTGTCAAACCGTGGTGCACGTACAACTTTGTTAATCAGTCCCTTGGGATTCTTACGCGGGTCAAAATCCTGGTCAAGATCCCCTGCCAACGCCCGCTGCCATTTTGTTATTAAATCTTTCTTGGTCTGCGCTTCGAGCGTGCTGATCGAGTTTATGAAAGATTCAATAACCTGATTAAGCAATTGAACCTTTTCTCTGCGGTGAACGGCCTTGCGCCGTTGAGGGGATCGATTGCAGGCTTGATCAAATTGTGGTTTTAATTCCTCATAATCAACCTTCTCTTTTCCGCGCCAGCTTTGATCTTCGTCTTCCGAAGCAACTTCTCGCCGTTCAACTTGAGCTTTAATCTTTTTCTTAAAATCATCCGGACTGTTTCTAAGAGCGGAAGAGGCAAGAAAATCCTCTAATTGAGCGTCTGTCAGCTCTTCCAAATCAGCATCACTGTAGCTGTACCCCCGCTTCTGGAAAATGTGGGTCAGCGCAATGACAAATGAAGCCGAATCAGTGCACTTGCCGTTTTTGACAGCTTCAATCCAAGTTGGCAGAAGAAAATTGGGATTATCAGATTCTTTTTTGTAATTTGTTTTCGCGTCCAATTGTTTTTTACCCACCTTATACTCGAAAGGCTGGCACTGAAATTTCTCGTCGCGCATTAGCACGTAAGGATCGGGAAGGCGTTTATCTCTGGGGAGGGAAACCGGTCTTTTTAACCACGAAGCCATATCAATATTTTTGGTTGGATCGGGCTGACGCAGAATCCATGAACGAAGGCGGGCAAGACGTATCTTCTTGGCACGGCGGGTCCGTCTTCCACGACGATTATCCCGGCGGTCTTTTAAAGTGGCGGCGTGGAAATCACAGAAAACTTCCGCATGTCTGATTTCATTAACAATTTTTCCATTTTCTTCACGGCCCTGTTCAACGGCGATCCCACCCTTGCCTTCGCCAAAATCGATCCCTATACGGGTAGACAACAGGAATGGTTTTACTTTTTCTTTGAGGAGGCGTTGCCGCCAAGTGGTGGTTTCAATTTCTTGAGTGATCATTTTGACTGATAAAAGGAGCCTCTACCTTATCGGTGATAGAGGCTCGAACCCTTGCCCTCGGAGCCGATACCCCGTTTGGAAGGCGGGACTTTCGATAACTCGTAATCCCTCTGCTGGGTTACAGAGGGGCGACTACGGTGCCGCCTACGCTACGCGTTGACGCCGCTTAACATCCATTTAGCCACTTCTTTCGAAGCGTTTACAGGTTTTCGCGACGTCTGGGCTTCTTTCACTGTGGTGAGTTTAAGGTAACACAAAAAAGACTTTTTGGCAAACAGATTAAAACGGCGGGACAGGTGGAGACCGGGCGTGTCGGAGCTAAAGACTGCCTCACACACCTCGGCCCGATTGTGATCATCGCGTTTTTGCTCTTATGGCTCCTGACAAAAAAGAGTCGATGGGAATCAGCGCACACTGGCGCTCGCAGAAAATCAGGTGCTGGAGGGTGAAAAGGGGCAAGAAGATTGTCTTCCTTGTACATTTATTGTTTGATCCTTTTTTGAGCTTCTTTTTCTTTTAAATAGTTATGGCCGGAGACAATCGGCCTTTTGAGCCGTTTTTCGAGGGCTTTTCGGGCATCACCCGCAATCTTGCCTCCGACTCGGGCATCGGTCTTGAGCTTAGGGACACCCCGAGAATCTTCATTGCGGTGAATTTCCGTTGTGGCGCGCTCGCCTAACATCGTAAAAATCAATTCAAAATCATCCATGTGATCCCTTAGATCCTCACGCTTAAGCCTTTTGATCTCTTTATACTGGCTAGGGGTGATTCCAAATGTCGCTTTGGATATTTCCGCGGTCAATATTTCATAATCTTTCTCTTCTTTCGCGCCGCGATTTTGCCATTCGTCGGTAAGCTCTTCTCTAATGGCAATACCGCGCATGCGCTTCTCGATCCAGTCATCGCTGTACCCTTTCAATTTATAGAGAATTCTTGTCCTTTTTGTGGCCAACTCCGGATTTTCGATTTCCTGAATGCGCTCATAGCCCACTTTGGCGAGCCAGCGTTTGAAGGGTTCGGCTTTGGGGGAGGGAATGGACTGGATGATACGAAAGATGCCTTCGGTGTCGGCACAGTCGGTTTCATACTTCTTTCCGTCAGAGGCCATTAATTTCAGTTGTCGACAAAATGTCGACAACTCAATACCGGCTTCATCTTTCTCACGAACCTTCATTTTGTACCAATAGTCGCGTGGATTGGCACTATCAGTCAGGACCTCGACAACATCGACCACGGAAAACCACCACTCGTTATTGTGCAAGGTTTTTCTAATCTTCCTTCCTTTAAATATAGCGATTTTGGTGTCTGTTGGCATCAAACGAAAACTCCTTTCCGTCCTGACCAGTTCGTCGGAATTCCCGACATACTGCCTTTTCTTCAAGCTCGCCCTCCTGAAAGACATTTCGGATATGCTCGGTAATGGTGGTTCGGCCGAATTTTTTTCTTTCCGTCATCGGTTTTATAGATAATAATTTGCGGTTCCTTACTCTTCATATTCATCACCTCGCCGAGATTATCACATAGGAGGAAAGAGATTATTTTATACTTTCCTAATGCTGCAAGAAATCCTTTAAATACTCTCCGGTGTAGGAAGCCTTGCACTTGATGATTGCCTCCGGCGGGCCGCAGAAGACCACCTCTCCTCCCTTATCCCCGCCTTCGGGCCCGAGATCAATGATGCAATCCGCATTTTTGACCACCTCCAGATTGTGCTCGATGACCAAAACCGTGTTGCCGCGGTCCACCAGCCGTTGCAAAACATGGATCAGCTTCTCCACGTCGGCAAAATGCAGACCCGTTGTGGGTTCATCGAGGATGTACAGGGTCTTTCCCGTGGCGACCTTGCACAGCTCGCTGGCCAGCTTGACGCGCTGGGCCTCTCCCCCGGAGAGGGTCGTGGCGGACTGCCCTAATTGGATATAGCCTAAACCCACATCGTCCAAAGTCGTGAGGATCCCCCGCACGCGCGGGAGGTTCTCAAAGACCTTCAGAGCCTGCGCGACCGAGAGGTTCAGAACACCAGCGATATTTTTTTCTTTGAATTCCACCTCCAAGGTCTGCTCATTGAACCGCAACCCGTGGCAGAGCTCGCATTCCACATACACATCGGGGAGAAAATGCATTTCAATCTTCTTGATCCCGTCGCCTTGGCAGGCCTCGCAACGGCCGCCTTTGACGTTGAAGCTGAACCGGCCGGGTTTGTAGCCGCGCATTTTGGCCTCGGGCAGCTGGCTGAAAAGCTGGCGGATGAGCGTGAAGACCCCGGTGTAGGTCGCAGGGTTCGAGCGCGGGGTCCTTCCGATCGGAGATTGATCGACGACAATGACCTTATCGAGATGCTGGATCCCTTCGATCTTTTTATGGGCGCCGGGCTTTTCCTTGGAATGATAAAGCCTCTGGGCCAGGGCCTTAAACACGATATCATCGACGAGAGTGGATTTTCCGGAGCCGGACACACCCGTCACGCAGACAAACGCCCCCAGCGGAATCGACACGTCGATCCCTTTTAAGTTGTGCTGGCGGGCTCCCAAAATTTTCAGATGATTGGTACGGACAATATCGCGGCGCCTCAAAGGGATGGGGATTTTCAAATGACCCCGCAGATACTGGCCGGTCAACGATTCTTCGCATTTCAATAAATTGGGAAGGTCCCCAGCATAGATCACTTTTCCCCCCAATTCCCCGGCGCCCGGGCCCAGATCAATCACATAATCCGCGGCCCGAATCGTGGCCTCGTCGTGCTCGACCACAATCAAGGTGTTGCCCAAATCCCGCAGGGCGTGCAAAGTGGACAAAAGGCGTTCGTTGTCTTTTTGGTGAAGCCCGATGCTGGGCTCATCCAAAATATAAATGACGCCCACCAGCCCCGAGCCCACTTGGGTGGCCAAGCGGATGCGCTCGGCCTCGCCTCCGGAGAGCGTTGAGCTACGGCGGTCCAGCGTCAGATATTCCAGACCCACATTGATGCAAAAATCCAGGCGCCGGAGGATCTCCTTTAAGATCTGCTCGCTGATGATCTTCTGATCGTGCGTCCAATCGAGGCCGGTAAAAAAGTTCCTGGCCTCCTTAATAGAGAAAGAGGCGACCTGAGTGATGTTGTATCCGTTGATTTTAACGGCCAGGGATTCTTTCTTCAGCCGCGCTCCCTGGCAATGAGGGCAGGGCAGAACCGACATGTATTTAGCGATTTCATCTTTGAGCCAGTCGTTGTCGGTCTCTCGAAAAAGCCGTTCCAAATAACCGATAGACCCCTCAAACGTTCGTCCCCAGATCTCATCGGAGGACCCGTACAAAACAGTCTTTCGAAATTTCTTGTCGAGGTCTTTAAAGGGCCGGGAGGGATCGACGCCGTAGATCTGCCCCAGCTCTCTTAAAACGGCCCGGTGATACATGAGATACCCTCGGCCACCCTTTCGCCAAGGGGCAATGGCCGCGACCCACGGCTTCGAGGAATCCGGAACGATCATCTCCGGATCGATTTCCATCTTTGTGCCCAAACCGTTGCAGACGGGGCAGGCGCCATAAGGAGAATTAAACGAAAAAATCCGCGGCTCCAATTCCGAAAGGCTGATGCCGCAGTCCATACAGGCGTATTTTTCACTAAAGGCACAATCAGGCCCTTTGCCGTTAAAGTCGATCACCACCTGTCCCTCTCCGGTTGCGAGGGCGGTCTCCAGAGAATCGGTCAACCGTTTTTTGACGCCGGCTTTCATGGTCAGACGGTCCACCACCACCTCGATCTGATGAATTTTAAATTTATCCAGCTTGATCCGGTCGTGGACGTCGACCATCTTTCCATCCACGCGCAGTCGGGCAAAGCCTGCCTTGGCCACCTTCTCTTGGATTGTTCGGTATTCGCCCTTGCGGCCCCGGATGAGAGGAGCCAGAATATTGACCGAGGTGCCTTCTTTAAGCTTCAGCATCTGCTGGGCGATCTCCTGAGCGGACTGGCGTTCGATCTTGCGGCCGCATTGCCAGCAGGTGGGCGTTCCTACCCGGGCAAAAAGAAGCCTCAGATAATCGTAAATCTCGGTTTGGGTTGCGACCGTCGAGCGGGGATTGCGGCTGGTTGTTTTCTGTTCGATGGAAATCGTCGGGGAAAGGCCTTCGATGGATTCCACCTCCGGCTTCTGGAGCTGCTCCAAGAACTGCCTCGCATAGGCCGATAGGCTCTCCACGTAGCGGCGCTGACCCTCGGCATAAATCGTATCAAAGGCCAGCGAGGATTTCCCCGACCCGCTCAACCCCGTCACTACGACAAATCGATTCCGCGGGATCTTGAGATCGATATTCTTTAAATTGTGCTCTTTGGCCCCGCGAATGACAATGCAGTCGTTTTGCATGAAGATTGATCCTATGGAACAAATTCTATTTTTGATACAAAACAACCCCACCACCCCTTTCGTCCAGAATCGGACCGCCGGGGCTGTGGGGTTATCTTTAGGACTTGTGCTTTGGGAAGGGTTATCTTCTCTTTTTTCTCTTCTGCCCCCCACGAACCATCTTGGCGCAGGAGATATCACCGTGTTTGTCGATGAAGTACAGGTATCCTTGCTGTTTCTTGATGCCCACCTTGGCCACCTTATGAGCCTTGCCGCCTCTTTTATTCCCGCGGGCCATAAGGGCGCAAGAGACATCGCCTTGCTTGTCGACGAAATACAGATACCCTTTCTGCTTTTTGACGCCAACCTTAGCCACTTTTTTCGCTGCCATAGTTTCACCTCCCTCCTTTTCTGTTTTTACGTTCCGACTTTGATTCCGCCAAAAAACTGTTTGAGAGTCTGGATAGCCGATAAAACCGCCAAATAACTGGTCTTGGGATTGTCCGGGCAGACCGCATTGTCCGTGCGGGTCGTGATCCGGCCGAAATCTCCGGTGACCTCAATCTCATGCGAATTCGTTTTGTAATCGGGTGAGGTGATGATGCGGATCGACATCTTTTCTTGAACGCCGGAGGCCAAGGCAATGGTGGCAGCGACGTTGATATTGTGAGGGAATAATTTTACGGCGGTGTCGACATCTCCGTCAAAAATGACCGTTTCCTGGGTGATCTCACTGAGGTTCATTCTCTTCTCTACAACGGAAGGGCCGCTGAAAAATCCCGCCGGGGGTTTTCGGGTCGTGAGCGTGATGCTGGAGATTTTTGCCAGGCCGGCCGCCTTGATGGCATCAATGCCGGCGATCGCCCCCGAGGGGATCAAAATTCTGCATCCGTTTTTTTCGGCCAGACGAAACAAGTCCCTGCGGCCTAAAAGCTTTCCAACACTCATGGATAAAACGTTCTTCTTGGAGTTCAAAGCTTCTTTGATGATTGTGTACGTATCGTCCGCATTCACTGCTTCAATGACAAATTCGGAGCTGTTCAATAAATCCGCATAAGACTTCTTAAAGGCCCGAGGAGAGATCTTTTGGGCCAGCTCTTGAGCCTTCTTAAGATCAATATCATACACCGCCGCCAGCCGGCAGTCATCCTTTAATTCGGTCGTGATGCTTTTGGCCATTCTCGAACCGATGGCCCCGCAGCCCACGATCCCTATCTTTGCTTTCTTTTTTTGAGGCTTCATGAAACACGCACGCAGATGTTATCGATCAAACGGGTCTGCCCAAACCAAACGGCCAACGCAATGAGGATATCGCCTGAGAGAACGGTCAAAGGCTTCAAATTCTTGTGATCAACACACTCGATGTAATCGATGCGGCTTAAAGGCGCATGGGACTCAATGAGGTTTTGGATCATCTTGATTGCCCGTTGGGAATCACGCTCTCCCTTAAGAATCATGGCCTTGGCCGCGGTTAAGGCCTTAAAGAGGATTGCGGCCTCCTGACGCCTCGTCGCATCAAGGTAAGAGTTTCGCGAGCTCATCGCCACGCCGTCTTTTTCCCGAATGGTGGGCAGGACCTTGATTTTAACCGCGACGTTCAAATCTTCCGCCATCTTTTTGATGATGACCGCTTGTTGCGCGTCTTTCTCACCCAGATACAGCACATCCGGCAAAACGATGTTGAGCAGTTTGAGGACAACCGTTGCGACCCCGCGGAAGTGCCCCGGCCGAAATTTGCCGCACAAGACATCCGACAGCTCTTCGACCTCAACATGCGTCAAGTATCCTTCCGGATAGATCTCCTCGGCCGACGGACGAAAGATTATATCAACTTTTTCCTTTTTTGCCAACAATTCGTCTCTCTTGAGGTCTCGAGGGTAACGGCGAAAATCTTCGTTAGGACCGAATTGTTTGGGGTTGACAAAGATGCTGACAACCGTGAGATCATTGTCTTTCTTACTTTTTCGGATGAGAGACGCATGCCCTTCATGCAGAAAGCCCATGGTGGGGACAAAGCCGATGGTTTTGTTTGTGCGTTTGGCCTCGCGGCTTAAACGCCTCATGAGGGAGATGCGAGAAACGATTCGCATAAGGTGAGATCCCGGACTAAATCCGGCTCAATCTCCTTTAAGGGAACCATCACAAAATCCCTCTGCAGCATTCTCGGATGAGGGATGATGAGCTTTTGCGTTGTGATTTTTTGTTGGTCATAAAGCAGGATGTCGATATCGATTGTCCGCGGGCCGTTTCGGACCGTTGCCACACGGCCGAGGCGTCTTTCGATCGCTTGGCTTAGAGCCAGAAGCTCCTGAGGGGTAAGATGGGTTGTCGCCTTCAAAACCGCATTGAGAAATCTGCCCTGCACCACCCCGCCCACGGGTTCTGTTTCAATGACGTGCGAGGCCTTCTCGATTCTCACACCGTGCTCTTTCAACAAACGAACAGCATCTTGGATATTTTGTTCCCGATCCCCCAGATTGGATCCCAGTCCTAAATAAATGACGGCCATTATAAAACCCCACTTAATCTCTCCACGGCCTCATTGATTTTTTCCTTCGAGACCGTCAGCGTCATCCGTATATACCCTTCTCCCGATTCCCCAAAACCGATGCCAGGCGTGACCACGATATTGGCCTGATCTAGGAAAAGTTTAGCGACTTCCAGCGAATCGTTAAATTTCTTGGGTATCTTGGCCCAGACATAGAACGTGGCTTGCGGGGCGGTGATTTTCCAGCCAAGATTACGCAGTCCATTCACCAGATAATCCCGACGTTCCTCATACAACATTCTCAGGTCCTGAAGTTCTTCCTCCGGTGTCTTTAACGCCGCGATCCCGGCGATTTGAATCGCCTGAAAAATTCCTGAATCCACGTTGGATTTGACTTTGGCCAAAGTGGAAATCAGTTTCTCGTTGCCGCACGCCCAGCCCAGCCGCCAGCCGGTCATGTTAAAGGTCTTGGAGAAGGAATGAAATTCAATCGTCAGGTCTTTGGCCCCTTCAATTTCCAGAAGGCTTAAAGGCTTTTGTCCCTCATAATAGATCTCGGAGTAGGCCAAATCCGAAACCAAAATGATTCCTTTCTCTTGGGCGAGGCGCACCAGCTGCGTGTAAAATTCCCGCGAGGCAACCGCCGCCGTCGGATTGTTGGGATAATTGACAAACATCAATCGGGCCCCATGGACTTTCTCAATCCTCGAGAGGTCCGGCAGAAAATCATTCTTGGCTTTCAAAGGAATATAGACGGGCCGTCCGCCGGCCAAAATCGCAAAAGCCCGATAACCCGGATAACAGGGTTCGGGAATAATGACTTTATCCTTGGGATTGACGAGCCCCAGAAGCAGATGGGCCAGTCCTTCTTTGGAGCCGATGCAAGGATAAATCTCGGTGTCGGAATTAAGCGTGAAGGCGAATCGCCGCTGGCACCAGACGGCGATGGCCTGGCGCAGATCCGGCAGCCCCGCATCCAGCGCATAATGATGATTGCTACCATCGCGAGATGCCTCCTGGAGGGCCTGCACGATAGGAGGCGGCGTCGGCGAATCCGGATCTCCGATGCCTAAGTCAATAATGTCTTTGCCTTCGGCAATGGCCTTTCGCTTGGCCTTGTCGATCTCGACGAATAAATAGGGCGGCAGCTCTTTGAGCCGGTCAGAAAACTCGATCGGGGTTGGCACTCAAAGTCCTTCCTTAGGAGATCCTCAGCACATCCTGCATATCAAACAGACCCTTCTTTTGAGTCGTAATGAATTTGGCCGCGAGGAGAGCCCCCTTGGCAAAGATATCCCGCGTTTTGGCCTGGTGGCTGATCGTGATCGTATCGACGCTGCTTTCAAAAATCACCTTGTGGTCTCCGATAGTTTCTCCCTCGCGGATCGATTGAATGTCGGTCACTTTCCGGCCGGAGGCCCCTTCGATGATTTGGGCGATCGTTTTAGCTGTCCCCGAGGGCGCATCCTTTTTATGAACGTGGTGCGCCTCGACAATTTTGATTTGATAATCGCCGCCGAGTTTCCGGGCGGCCTCTTGAGTCAATTGAAAAAGGCAATTGACACCGACGGACATATTCGAGGAAAGGACGATGGGCAGCTTTTGTGAGGCTTTCTGGATCTCCGCGATTTGATCCTCTGAGAAACCGGTTGTGCCAACAACCATCTTTACCTGATGCTGACCACAGGCCTCCAGATGCTCGAGAGTGGCTTGGGGACTGGTGAATTCGATTAAGACATCCGCGGCCTTCAAGGCGGCAGGGTCTTTGCTGATCGAGAGATTATGAATTTTCCGGTGGATTTCAGGATGATCGCTGCGCTCCAGAAGAACCGTCACCTGAAAATCTTTGTCCTCAAAGGCCAAATCCGTAATGCGGCCTCCCATGCGGCCCAGAGCGCCGCTCACGGCGAGCTTGATCATGGTTTTCCCTTCAACAACCCGTATCCTTCATGGCCTTTTTGAGTTTGGCCAGATTCTCCTCGGACATGGCGCAAAGAGGAAGCCGCAGCTCCGGTGAGCACAGTCCCATCAACCCCATCGCGGTCTTGACGGGAATGGGGTTCGTCTCAACAAACATCGCCTTCACCAAGGGAAGAAGTTTATAGTGAAGCGCCTGGGCCTCCTTGATCTTGCCGCCCTCAAAAGTTTCAACGAGCTGCGCGACTGCACCCGGCACGATATTGGCCACAACCGAAATCACCCCCACCCCGCCGATCGTTAAAACCGGAAGCGTCAGGGCATCGTCTCCCGAAAGAAGAAGAAAATCCTTCCCGCACAGATGCTTGATCACGGACATCTGATCCAAAGAGCCCGAGGCCTCTTTGACGCCGATGATATTCTGGCAATCCCGGGCGAGCTGCGCGATCGTAGCCGGCTCAATATTGACCGCGGTGCGGCCGGCGATATTATAAAGGATGATCGGGATATCCACACTCTCGGCGATCTTTTTATAATGAAGATACAGCCCTTTTTGCGTTGGTTTGTTGTAGTAAGGGCTGACCAGCAAAACCGCATCCGCTCCCGCGTGCGCCGCGTGCTTGGTTAAGAGCACGGCCTCCCCGGTTGAGTTGGAGCCGGTGCCGGCGATAACGGGCACGCGCTTGCGGACGGCCTTAATACAGATCTCAATGACGCGCTCGTGCTCGGCCGTGGAAAGAGTCGGAGACTCTCCGGTCGTCCCGCAGGGCACGATCCCGGCGGTTCCGTTCTTGATCTGGAATTCCACCAATTCCTTGAGGCGGACCTCATCCACTGTGCCGTCTTTAAAAGGGGTGACAATTGCGACAATGGAGCCTTGCAATTTAGACATAATATTCTCCCTGAGCAATAAACCGGGCGCTTCCTTTCAGCCAGACATTGGATAGGATTCCCTCGTGAATATCAAAGGTGACATCCAAGACCTCTCCGCTTTTGGTTTTAACCTTCATGGCGGCGCTCTTTTGATTTTGAACGTGCGGGTTCGCTTTACAAAACCCAATGAGACCGGCGGCGACGGCCCCGGTCCCGCACCCCAAGGTCTCGGCCTCCACCCCGCGCTCGTAGGTTCGCAGTTCCACCAGATTTCGATTCAACTGCTCGACAAAATCCACGTTGGTTCCCCGGGGCTTGAAGAAATCATGAAAACGGATCGTACGGCCGATGGTCTCCACAGCGATCTGAGAAAGGCTGTCCACGAAGATCACGGCATGGGGAACGCCCGTGTCGATTGTGCTGGCGTGAAGGAGACGGCCGTTCACCTTGAAGGAAACGTCTGCCCGATAATCTTTCGGATCGCTCAAGCGCACCCGAGCGCACTCACCGTTTGCTGTCGCCTCAATAACCCCCGCCATCGTCTCCAAGCCAAAAATCTTTTTCGATTCGTTATAACGATGAACAATATACGCGGCCAGACATCGCGCGCCGTTCCCGCACATCTCGGCCTCGGATCCGTCGGCGTTGATGATCCGCATTTTATAGTCGGTTTTCTTCGATGGCTCAAGGATGAGCAGCCCGTCCGCGCCGATTCCTGTGTGGCGTGCGCACATCCTAATCGCCAGATGTAGAGACAGATTGCAATCTGTCTCTACATCGTTATCAAGAACCAGAAAATCATTGCCCGCCGCCACCATTTTGGTAAAAGGAATTGTCTTCATCTCAAAAACTCCGGGATGTGCTCCCCGCGGATCAGATCCGCAAAAGTTTCCCGGTCTTTGACCACGGCAAACCGATTGCCTTTGACCATCACCTCGGGAGCACGGGGGCGTTGATTGTAATTGCTCGACATCACATGGCCGTAAGCACCGGCGCTCATCACGGCTAAAAGGTCCCCTTTCGCAACTCGAGGCAGAAGCCGGTCCTTGGCAAAAAAATCTGCGCTTTCACAAACCGGTCCCACGACATCAAAACGTTCTTTCCTGGCTTCCTTTTTTGTAACCGGCACGATCTCATGATAGGCATGATAGAGCGCCGGGCGGATGAGGTCGTTCATGGCCCCGTCCACGATCAAAAATTTCTTAAAGCCGTTATCTTTGATATACAAAACCCTAGTCACGAAAATACCGGCGTTGCCGACAATAAACCGGCCGGGTTCCATGACGATTTTAAGACCAGTTTGTTTTAAGTAAGGCAAAATCGCGTCCGCAAATTCTTGAGCGGTTTGGGGGTTCTCATCTTTTTTGTAGATGATCCCCATGCCGCCGCCTATGTCGAGGTATTCTAAGGTGATCCCATCTTGTCTCAAAGTTTCTAAAAATTCAATGACTTTTTTTACGGCCCGGATAAAAGGGTGTCTGTTTGTAATCTGCGATCCGATGTGGATATGGAGCCCTTTGACTTTGACATGAGGATATCTTTTTCGTGATTTGAGGATCAGACGCCCTGATTTCAAGTCAATGCCGAATTTTTTCTCTAAAGTCCCGGTGCTGATAAAGGCGTGGGTGGGGGCTTCAATATCAGGATTGATCCGCAGCGCTACTTGAGCCTTCCGGCGCATTTTGCCGGCGACGCGGTTGATTTCCTTAAGCTCCGGCACCGACTCGACGTTGAAGAACAAAATCCCGGATCGAATGGCAAAGGCGATCTCTTCTTCGGTCTTTCCAACCGAGGCGAAAACAATTTTCTTGGGGTTAGCCCCAAGGCTCAAGGCTTTTTTGAGCTCTCCGTGAGAAACAATGTCGACACCGGCCCCCTCATTGAGGAGTGTTTTTAAGACCGCCGAACTGCCATTGGCCTTCATGGCAAAGCAAATCAAAGGATCAACTGATGCGAAGGCATTTTTGATTTTGGTGAAATGGTCCACCAGCGTGTGGTGGCTATACAGATAAAACGGCGTGCCGACGGTCTTGGCCACCTTTTCGACTGGGGTGGACTCACAGGTGAGTTCGTTATTCTTGAATTGAAAATCATGCATGAATTACTCCCCAAGTGTCATTCTAATGACACTCTTTTCACTGATTTCTTGGATTCAACCGAATGCTGAGGATCAATGATCTTCTTCATCACCTCGGGCGTCAGAAGCGCATGGAATTTCTTCAGCTCTTGCCGAGTCATCTTCAGAATGTCTTTTCCTGTTTGGAGCTTGTACTGGATGAGACGGCCAATCATCGTATGAGCCTCTTTAAAGGGAACCCCCTTTTGGACCAAGTAATCCGCAATATCAGTGGCATAGAGGCATTCATCCTCAAGCTGCTTTTTGATGTTTTCTTCTTTGAATTGGATTGTCGGTAAAAGTTTGGCCAATATCTTGAGTTCCTTTTGCACGATCTCGAAAGAATCAAAAAGCGGCTCCTTATCGAGCTGCATATCTCGGTTGTAGGATAAAGGGAGTCCTTTCATCATCACGAGAACACTTACCAAATTGCCATAGAGTCGTCCGGAATAACCCCGAATCAGCTCGAGCACATCGGGATTCTTCTTGTGCGGCATCAGGGAACTTCCTGTGCAAAAGGCCTCGTCGATCTCGATAAAATCAAATTCCTTCGTTGACCAAAGGATAAAATCCTCGGCCAGCCGCGATAGGTGCATGCCAATGATGGCCAAAGCACTCAGTGTTTCAATGATGAAATCCCGGTCGCTGACGGTATATAAAGAATTTACTGTTGGTTTGACTGAAATTTTATTTTTCATTACTAACAATTTTACAGCCTCATTATAGTATCCAGAGCTTATAAGTGTTCCAGCTAGCGCTCCTGAACCCATAGTGAAATTCAGATTAATACTATCAAACAGACTCGATAGACGCTTCTCATCTTGTTTTAACATTTCCTGATACGCCATTAAATAATCTGATAGTAGGATTGGTATGGCGTGTTGTAAATGCGTATAACCAGGAATCTTTACTTGGGAATTATTTTTAGCTAGCCCCCTTAAAGTTCTTCTAGCAAAGGTTATCAAATTGAGGGTTTCAAAGATACGGTCAAGGCAATAAAATTTCATATCAAGTACCACCTGATCATTGCGAGATCGGCATGTATGCAGTTTCAAGGCTACCTTCCCCACCTTCTCCTCTAAAAGATGTTGTATGGAAGTATGGATGTCTTCAAAAGAAGGATCTACCTTGATAGTTCCTTTCCAGAAAGCCTTACGGATTTCAGTTAGGCCTTTTTGCAATCTCTTGTATTCCTGAGCCGTCAGCAGCCTTGCTTTTTTAAGGATTTGAATATGGATAAGCGACCCCAGACAGTCGTACTCAGCAAGCTTCCGATCATAGTCGATCGACCGCGTAAATTCCTCCACAAGAGGATCTGTCTTCTTTGTGAACCGCCCGCCCCAGAGTTTAGCCATACGGCATCCCCCATATCTTAATAAAACCTTCGGATAGCTTCTGATCAAAGATATCTTTCTGGCTGTACGTGGCCAGCTCTTTCTTATACCGCGAAAAAGACGACTGGCGTCCCACCACGGTGCAGTTTCCTTTATAAAGCTTCAAACGCACGATACCGCTCACATGCTCCTGGGTTTTATGGATGTATCGATCGAGCTCTTTCTTCAAAGGCGTCTCCCACAGTCCGTAGTAAATGAGCTCAGCGTATTTCAGAGAAATCCCGTATTTATAATGCAGCGTCTCCCGATCCAAAACCAGGCTCTCCAGTTCCTGATGCGCGGTATACAAAATCGTGCCGGCCGGGTTCTCGTAAATCTCCCGGGATTTGATCCCCACGAGCCGATTCTCCACCATATCCACGCGGCCCACACCGTTTTTGCCGCCGATTTCATTGAGCCTGGCAATCAGCTCAACCGATTGATAAGCCTTTCCATTGATCGCCGTCGGAATCCCCTTAAAAAATTCAATCTCAAGATAAGTCGGCTGAGGAGGGGCCTTCCTCACAGATCGCGTCATCTGGTAGATCTCCTCGGGCGGTTCCCTCCACGGATCCTCCAGGATCCCGCATTCGATGCTGATTCCGTAGATATTTTTATCGATCGAATAGGGGCTCTTTTTCGTGACGTCAACAGGGATATCTTTTTCTTTGGCGTAATCGATCTCTTCTTCCCGGCTCTTGAATTCCCAGATTCGTAGCGGCGCGATGCACTCCAATTTCGGATCGAGGATCTTGGCGGTCACCTCAAAGCGGACCTGATCGTTGCCCTTGCCGGTAGATCCGTGAGCAATGGCGCCGGCCTTTTCTTTGTGAGCGATCTGAACCTGATACTTCGCGATCAACGGCCGCGAAAGGGCGGTCGCCAAAAGATATTTTCGCTCGTACACCGCGCCGGCCTTAAGCGCCGCAAAAACGTAGCTTTGGACAAATTCTTTCTTTAAGTCGAGGACATAGACTTTCTTCGCGCCGGTTTTGAGGGCCCGTTTCTTGACGGCCTTAAAATCTTCCTTCTGCCCGATGTCCGCAATAAAGGCGATCACCTCATAGCCTTTATCTTTGAGCCAGGGGATCGCGCAGGAGGTGTCCAATCCGCCCGAATAGGCTAAAACAACTTTTTTCATAATGTGCCTTTCCTGAAAGTTACCTTTTATTATCTATTTTTTCTAAAATTTTTTGACGCCAATCATTGAAGAAACTTTTGAATTCTAAAAATGAAATGGGCTCCAGCAACATGAGCCATTCCGAAGAATTCTCCTCAAAGGTATGAACGCGCTCTAAAGCAACACCCAGCCAATACAAGTCAAATCCCGGATCTTTTTGCTTGGCTTGTTGAATAAGAGTTTCTGGACTCAATCCGGCCCTTTTAACTAAGAAGAAAATATCGATAAAGTCCCTCAAAGCGGCTCGTCCGAACAAGGCTAATAATTTGTTGGAGGAAATGTCTGATAAATTATCTACGGCTAAGCCTGGATATTCTGGAAACTGTCGAGTTCGTTCAAAACGAAAAGCACTATCTTGCGCCAAATGAATCAGTGTTTTTTCCTCCTCTTGCTCAATAAACAATTCGACAAAAGAAAAGGCCGCGCGCTGGCGTCTCACTTGGCCGAACGTTTTTAAATTTTTTTCAAGATCTTCGCTAAAAGGAAGGATGGCCTCACCCACAGAGGTAAAAAAATCAAGATCGTTGCTTTTACGATGACGCAGATAAAATAAAGCTAACGCCGTTCCCCCGGTTAAATAAAACTGATTACTGCCAGGGCATTTGCCAAAATTTTGAAGAATAACGTCTTGCAGGGAATTAATGATTTTCAAAATATTCCTCCCAAAACATCCTTACTTCCTTTTTTAAAAAGTATCGAACCCGGCTAAAAATCTTTTGAAATGTTTCTTTACCGAACATTTTGAGCAGATTCTTAACATCATCCATCCCTCCATGGCTGAGGATCTCCTGCACATACATATCCTGGATGGATGGTTTAGAGAGATCCAGCAGGATATCTTCCTTCAAGAACCAAAATAACCTCGGATCGGGCTTGACTTTCATTTATTTTGCCTCTATGGAACCGTTATACTCTTTCACCATTTCATATAAGGATGCTTTCCCTTCATAATGAAAATTCTTATGGATATCCTTAAATTCGGGACTCGTCACAGCCGCTTTAAACGCCGCTAAACTTTCCCAACGGGCAATGTTAACGAAAGCGAAAGGGGTATGTGGATTGAGGCTACGATGCAGTTTGGCGTTGATAAAGCCTGGCGCGGATTTGAACAATTCAGAGGTCTCTGAATATTTTTTAACGAACTCTTCTTCCTCCCCCGGAGGAACAATAAAAGGATTGATCAGAATCACCGGCTGGTGATAATGACTGTTCTTTTCCAAGCCCTCGGACTGAAGGAAACGAATGATATGCCATTCTGGAAGCTGGTTTTCCTGGGCCGATATCAACGGGGAATTCCCAAAAAGATATCCTGCTGTAAAGACAAGCAAAAGTAGGCCAAGAATTTTTATCTTACTGAAGAATCCGTTCCTCATAGCTTCTCCTCCATTTTATTTCCCCAACAAAAACATCAAAATCGCTTTCTACACGTGGAGGCGGTTTTCCGCCTGATCAAAGACAATCAAGCCGCCGGTACAGGCCCGGCTGCCACCAGCTTCTTTCGTCTCGGATCAACTGTCAGATTGAGGCCCTCCAGTGTTCTTGCCCCCAAAAGAAACAGATCTCCTTTCTCAGCGAAAACCACCTCATCGATGGTGAAATATGGATCTACCCTGACGATAACGAAGCCGACACTTCTGGTGACTTGCTGCCCATTGGCCATGATAAATAACAAATCCTTTTTTTCTCTAGTCACGCCAATCTTTTCGAGCAATGTTTCTGAGATCCACGTGTATTCACTGCCTGTATCTACAAGGAGTTTAGAAATATGGATGGATCTTTTTCGGTCGACATGGTTTTCCACCACACATCCTGAATAAAATGTTCCCATAAGATTCCTCCTTAACATTTTATGTGCTTAGCCATCCCCCATTAAAAACATCAACACCGCCTTCTGCACGTGGAGGCGGTTTTCGGCCTGATCAAAGATAATGGAATGGGGTCCATCTACGACTTGATCGGTGACCTCTTGCCCCCGATGCGCCGGCAAACAGTGCATAAAGATATAATCTTTATCTGCCTTTTTAAGGAGGCCGGCATTGATCTGGAAACCCTCAAAATCTTTGAGACGTTTTTCATATTCCGCCTCCTGCCCCATGCTTACCCACACATCCGCGTAGATCACTTGAACCCCTTGAACGGCCTCCTCGGGAGAATGACTCAGCGTGATTTTCGCACCGCTTGTCTTTGCGAAGCCCTTGGCCGCCTCCCCGATATCCGCCCGGGGTTCGTACCCGTTGGGCGTTGCAATTCTCATCTGAAGTCCCACCTTAGAGGCACCCAACATCAGCGAATGGCAGACGTTGTTTCCATCGCCCACATAAGCCAGGGCAATCCCTTTAAATTTTCCAAACCGCTCTTTCACCGAAAACAAATCCGCCAGCCCTTGGCAGGGATGCGACAAATCCGATAAACCGTTGATGACAGGAATCGAGGCATACCGCGCCAGATCCACGACATCTTGATGAGAATGGGTACGGGCGATAAGCCCATCCAAATAACGGCATAAGGTCATCGCCACATCTCGGGTGGATTCGCGCTTGCCCAAATCAATCTCCTCCGGACTCAAATAAATGCAATTCCCACCGAGCTGCGAAATCCCAACCTCAAAAGAGACCCGTGTTCGGTTCGAGGGCTTCTGAAATAAAAGGCCAATGGATTTGCCTTGAAGAGGCATCGCCCTTAAGCTCTTGGTTTTCTTTAGCCTAGCGGCCAGATCGAACAAATAGAAAATTTCTTTCGTTGACAAATCCTGGATGCTGATCAGATCGCGTTTTTTCATGAGTTTTCTTTAGGCCGTCACTTTTTCCAAGGCATTCTTGAGAATCCCAACGGCACGATCAACCTGCTTTTTGGTCACATCCAAAGCCGGCATGATGCGTAGGACTTGATCCTGCGTGCAGTTGATGATGAGTCCATCGTTAAAACATTTTTCAACAATGGTTTTTCCGGCCACGGTCAGCTCGACACCCACCATCAAGCCCAATCCCCGGATTTCTCGGATGCAAGGATATTTTTCTTTGAGTCCCGTCAATCGCTCTTTAAGATACTCCCCCATGAGCCTGGCGTTTTTCAGCATCTTGTATTTTCCGATGGCCTTGAAGACCCCCAAAGCCGCCTTGCACACCAACGGGCTTCCGCCAAAGGTGGAGGCGTGCATCCCCGGTTTAAAGGTATCCGCGATTTCTTTTTTAACAACCAACGCGCCGATCGGCAGACCCCCGCCCAAGGCCTTGGCGAGCGCCATCAAATCCGGCTTGATCCCGTAATGCTGAAAACAAAACATCTCGCCCGTGCGCCCGATCCCGGTTTGCACCTCATCCAAAATCAAAAGGATATCTTTTTCATCACAGAGTCGCCGAATGCTTTTGACATACCCTTGATCGGCCACATGGATGCCGCCTTCCCCTTGAATCAACTCGAGAAGAATAGCGATCGTTTTGTCGCTCACGGCGGATTCCAAGGCTTTCAGATCATTGAAGGGAACGGTTTTAAAGCCCGGCAGAAGCGGATCGAATCCTTCCTGATATTTTTTCTGGCCCGTGGCCGACAAGGCCCCCAAGGTCCGGCCGTGGAAGGAATTCACCATCGCGATGATTTCGTATCGGCTCCCCCAACCGTAAGCGCGGGCAAATTTGATGGCGGCTTCCATGGCCTCGGCCCCGCTGTTACAAAAAAAGACTTTTCCCCCAAAAGCCCAGCGGACGATCTCTTTAGCCAGTTTGGCCTGATTCGGATGATAAAAATTATTGGGGATATGGATCAGCTTGTCAATCTGATCCCGTACCGCGGCCACCACCTTCGGATGACAATGGCCGACGTTGTTGACGCCCCAGCCGGGAAAAAAATCGAGATATTTCTTCCCGGTTATGTCCACCAAAGTCATGCCCTTGCCTTTAACGAAAATGGCCGGAGTCCGCACGTAGGTTGAAAGAACATACTCGTCGTAATTCTTAAAGATCTCCTCTTTTTTCATTTTTTAAGGCCCGCCTGCCAATCGGCAGCAGGAGTGGTGGGCAGGATTTGGGTGCCGACACCTTGATCGGTGAAGAATTCCAGAAGCAGGGCATGGGAGAGGCGGGCATCGAGGATATGGGTTTTCTGGACGCCGCCGTTTAAGGCCTCGATGCAGGCATTCACCTTGGGGATCATACCGGACTGAATCACGTTATTTTTGATCAGGTTATCGATCTCATCGGTCGTTAAAGTAGAAATGAGAGAATTGGAATCATCGGAATCCCGCATGACCCCCGGCACGTTCGTTAATAAAACGAGCTTCTCGGCATTCATCGAAGAGGCGATGGCGCTGGCCACCTCATCCGCATTGACGTTGTGGGGTTGGTGGTCCACGCTAATCCCCATGGGGGACACAACCGTGATCCGGCCCTTCTTGAGATGGGATTCAATCGTTTCCTTCTCGATGGCGGTGATCGTCCCCACATAACCCAGCTCCCGGGAAGCCTGTTTTTTCTGGACGGTGATGATGTTTTCATCTCCTTTCAAACCGGTCGCATCGCCTTTGAGGGTGCGGATTTCACTGACAATCTGCCGATTGAGCTTCTCGAGCTCTTCACGGACGACCTGGAGCGTCTCTTTGTCCGTGACGCGGATCCCTTCATGGAATTCGGATTTGACACCGGCTTCTTTAAGGCGGCTGCTGATATGCGGCCCGCCGCCATGAACGAGAATGGTCCGGATGCCCACATAGCTTAGAAACACGATGTCTTCCAGAACATGCTTACGGATGACCTCGTTGTCAAGGATGCTCCCCCCGTATTTGATGACAAAAATCTTCCCTCGGAAGGCGTGAATGTAGGGAATCGCCTCCACCAAAACACCAGCTTTTTTAATTATATCTTCCATTGATGCGGACGTACTCCTCGCTTAAATCGGCAGTGTACACAACGGCCGTATCCCGTCCCAGACAAAGGTCAATCCAGATCTTGATGTGCTTGTGGGCGAAGGAGCTAAACCGGATTTTCAATCGTCTTTCGGTGACCGGCAACCCCACGGACCCGACCGCCGCGGCGATCCTTCCCCAATTGGGGTTACTGCCATACGCGGCGGTCTTAACCAGATTGGAATTGGCCACCGCCAAGGCCACTTGATGGGCTTGGACGTAGCTGGGGGCCCCCGCAACGGTTATCTCAATAAACTTTGTAGCGCCTTCGCCATCCCAAACAATCTTCTTCGCCAAATCTAAAGAGACATACTTCAAGGCGTCCAGAAAAACCTCAAAGTCCCTTCCTTGATCCTTAATCGTTGTGTTTTGAGCCAAGCCATTGCTCAAAATCAAAACCATATCGTTGGTGCTCATACAGCCGTCTACCGTCATGGAATTAAACGAAGGCTCGACCGCTCGGGTTAAGGCCGTCTTGAGCCTGGCGGCATCGATGGCGGCATCCGAGGTTATAAAAGCGAGCATCGTGGCCATATTCGGCTGGATCATGCCGGATCCCTTGGCGCAGGCTCCGATTCTAACCTTTCGTGAACCCAAACGCAATTCGACCGCCACCTCTTTGACCTTCGTGTCGGTTGTCAAGATCGCTTGGGCTGCCTTTCGACCGTTTTGGCGACTCAAGCCCGAGACGAGCTGATCGGCCGCCCCCTCAATCTTCTGGTAGGGAAGCATCTTCCCGATGATTCCCGTTGAAGCAACCAGCACATTATCCGCGCTGATCTTTAACAACTGGGCAATGCGCCGCGCCGTTTTTTGGGCATACAATAAGCCAAAGTCCCCGGTAAAACAGTTGGCGTTTCCGCTGTTGATGACAATCGCCTGGGCCTTTTTGCGGCGAATCTTTTTTTGAGTGACCAAAACCGGAGCCGCTTGAATGGAGTTTCTGGTGAAAACGCCCGCTGCGGTCGCGGGGATATCACACGCGATCAAAGCCAAATCCAGCTTCCCGGATCTTTTGATGCCGCAGGAAATCCCGTGGGCCTTAAATCCTAAAGGCGCGGTTACGCCACCGGAGATGATTTTCATAAAAGCCCTTGGGTTTCTGTGAAGCCACCCATGATATTCATATTCTGGACCGCCTGTCCCGCAGCGCCTTTCATCAAATTGTCAATCACGCACGAGATGACCAGAATATTCTCCCTCTCTCCAACGACAAAGCCTATATCACAATAATTGGTGCCCACCACATCCCGTAACTGCGGCTGTGATCCTAAAGGAACGAGTCGGATAAAGGGCTCGGTTTTATAAAACTTTTGATAGAGATTGAAGATCATTTTCTCCTGAATTCTGTTTTTGAACCGCACATAAATGGTCTCCCATATTCCCCGATTCACTGGCAAAAGATGCGGTACAAAAATGACATTGATTTTCCCACGGGCAAGCTTTGACAAATACAAATTGATCTCGGGAGTATGCTGATGATTCAAAACTTTATACGCCTTAAAATTTTCATGAACCTCGCAGAACATAAGCTGATCGGCCAGCTTTCGTCCGGCGCCGGAAACTCCGGATTTGGCGTCGATGATGATCGAGCTGATCGTATCTGTGTGCGTCGCACATAAAGGGGCCAGCGCTAAGATCGCTGCTGTTGAATAACAGCCCGGGTTAGCAACCAGATTCGCCTTCTTAATATCCGAACGATACAGCTCTGGCAGACCATAGACGGCCTGGGATAAATGGCCGGCGTCGGTGTGCTTAAGATCATACCACTTTTTATAGTCCAAGGCATTTTTCAGACGATAATCCGCGCTCAGGTCGATCACGCGCTTTCGGGCTTTCAAAAGTTTGGGAACGATCCCCATCGAGGCGCCGTGCGGGAGACTTAAGAAAAATAGATCGCCCAGCTTAAGCGCTTTGTCCAGTTTGAATTTCTCACAAATGAGATTGGTCCTGCCTTTAAGCCGAGGCCAGATCTCAGCCAAAGGGCCTTGGCTATTGCGGCTCGTCGCATAGGTGACCCGTACCTGGGGGTGATTGAGCAACAGCTCAAAGGCCGTCAACCCCGAATATCCGCTGACTCCTACAATACCGACTCTCATCATGGGATGACCTCATCTCGGCGCTAAAAGAAAGCCTTCAAATAAACAAAAACATCATCCATGTTAAAATAAAAAACCTATCTCGTCAACTCTTTTATCTTGTACCGAATGACCGCCGTTTGGAACTTAAGTCACAAGGTACGAGGGAGATAGGTCTAGGAACGTCTAATGATAAATTCTGTCAGATTTTATAAGATCACTATCGTTTAACCCATTGGAATCGCTTCCGAGCCCCCTTCTGTCCTGGTTTTTTCCGTTCTTTCATCCTCGGATCGCGGCTTAGGCATCTCGCCTTCTTAAGGACTGTCTTATTGTCCTCATCGCACAAAGCCAAGGCCCGGGCCAGACCCAACCGGCACGCACCGGCCTGACCACTCAGGCCTCCTCCCGAAGCCTTAACGATGATGTCAAATTTATTGATCATATTAGTGAGCCGAAGCGGTTCTAAAATAAAAATACGATCCGTCTCCCGAGGGAAATACTGCTCGAAAGGACGTTCATTGATTGCGACCTTTCCCGTCCCAGGGATCAGATTAACGCTGGCCACCGAGCTTTTTCTTCGGCCCGTCGCAAGATATTTAACAATCTCGACCATAAAATCAACCCTTCGATCTTAACACTCAAACCTCTAAGGGAATCGGTTTTTGGGCTTGGTGAGGATGCTTGTCCCCTGCATAAACCCTTAATTTGGTTTTAATTTTATTTCCTAAAGGACCTTTGGGAATCATGCGGGTAACGGCCAGACGCAAGACCGTCGTGGGCCGCCTTTTGAGGAGTTCTCCTAAGGGTGTCCTTCTTAAGCCCCCGGGGTATCCCGTATACCGCAAGTATTCTTTATCCCTTAATTTCTTTCCCGTCACGCGGATCTTATCGGCGTTAATGATGACCACCATATCGCCGCAATCCACCTGAGGGCTGTAGAGTCTTTTGTGCTTTCCCCGCAAGATGGCGGCGGCCTTGGCCGCGATCCGTCCCAAGATCTTATTTTCGGCATTGATGAGGTAACAGGCTCTTGGGATCTCCTGCTCTTTCGCAAAAAGGGTCGTTTTCATCATAAGGCGGAAGTATATCACCTTCACCGGAATTGTCAATATTTTACTTCCCACAGGCACAACCCGCGGGCGGGGGCGGTAAAACCAGCCGCTCGGCGGTTCTTTTTTTGTAATATTCGCTTCATGCTGCCTTCCGGAAGCTTTCCTGAGCCGATCTTAAGCAAAGTGCCCACAATATTTCGCACCATTTTATAGAGGAAACCGTCGGCTTCGATATCGATAGCAATGAAAGACCCGGTTTTTTTAATTTCCAATTTTTTGATCGTACGGATGCTGGTCTTCTCGGGCGTATCGGATTGGACCGCAGGATCCGTGGCTTGAAAGGACCGGAAATCTTTTTTACCCAGAAGATCCCGCGCCTCCCGACGCATCAAACGAAGATTGAGGGGGTACGGATAGAAGGTACTAAACTGCCTGGCCAGTGGCGAACGGGTCCCAGCGTTCAAAATCGTGTAGCGATAGATCTTGCTTTTGGCGCTATACTGGGCGTGGAAATCGGACAGAACCTCTTTCGCCCGAAGCACGGCGATGTCTTGGGGGAGAAGGCTGTTGAGGGCTTTTAAGATTTGATGAGGCGTCATACGAGAACGCGTCTTAAGGTGAGCAATCTGCGCTCTGGCATGAACCCCGCTGTCGGTGCGGCCGGAGCCGATGACGCGCGTTTCTTGTTGGAAGATTCTGGAAAGGGCCTTTTCGATCTCCCCTTGGACGGTCCGCCTTTTTCCTGATTGAATCTGCCAGCCGTTAAAGCGGGTCCCGTCGTATTCGAGGGTGAGCTTAATGGTGGGCATGAATCAACTCCTCCGCAATCTGCACGGCATTCAGGGCCGCGCCTTTGCGGAGGTTGTCCGCGACAATCCATAACCACAACCCAGTCTTGACGCTAAGGTCCTTGCGGATCCGCCCCACAAAGACTTCATCGCGGCCTTCGCAGTCGCGTGGCATGGGATAAATTTTGTTTTGGGGATCATCCACCACACAAATCCCCGGCGATCGGCTAAGAAGCGCCCTCACCGCCCCTGGGCGCATCGCTTTTGCTGTCTCAATATAGACCGCCTCCGAGTGGCCGGTCTTCACCGGAACGCGAACCGTCGTGGCCGAGATCTTAATTGTGTCATCATGGAGAATCTTGTGAGTCTCATGCACCAGCTTCATTTCTTCGGTGGTATAACCCTCCTCGTTAAAGCTACCAATATGAGGAAAGACATTGAAGGCGATCCGTTGGTCCAGGGAACAAGGGACATTCCCTCCGCTCCCTTCATGGCTTGCTGCCCAGGCCTTGAATTCTTGCTCCGCTTGAACCACCGCGGCCCGGCCGCTTCCGGAGACCGCTTGGTAAGTTGAGACGATAATTCGCTTTAAGCCCACTTTTTTGTGAATGGGCGCTAAAGCCACCACCATCTGAATGGTGGAGCAATTAGGATTCGCAATCAGGCCCTTGTGCTTTTTGAGATCGCGGCTATTGACCTCCGGGACAACCAGCGGCACATCGGGCTTCAGACGAAAATCCGCGCCATTGTCGATCACAACCGCCCCCTGACGAATGGCCTCGGGGGCGTAAAGGGCCGCGGCCCCTTTCTCGCCTTCGGTCCCGGCGAAAAGAGCGATATCAATTCCCCGAAAAGATTCGGCTTGAAGCTCTTCAACCGAGTAGCTTTGGCCGTCCACGGAAATCGCCCGTGCGCTGCGGGCAAAAACTTTCAGTTGATCGATGGGAAACCGCCGCTGCCTCAAAACCCGCAGCATCTCCTCGCCCACCGCGCCCACACCGACAACGGCAACGTTGTATTTTTTCATTATTTAACCCCAACTTAATGTCAAATGTCTAATTCCAATCCTTCGACAAGCTCAGGATTGGCCCTGAGCGTAGTCGAATGGGCCAAAATCCAAATTAATCTCCAATCCCCAATCCCAAATAAATCATCAATGATTTGACATTAGACATTTGAAATTTATTTGGATTTTGTCATTTGTGGGTTAAACAAATTTATTTGGTTGATAATTTTTACCGTTACAGACCATTTTAGCCTTCATCCTTATAAAAGCGGTTGTCCAAAGCTGGAGCGATTTGGGAGTTCGTAGGTTTCCGGTTCGGCGCATAAGATCGCGGATTAATCGGTTCATCGATTCGATGGTGTTTGTCGTAGT
The DNA here is from genome assembly GCA_964571895.1 of uncultured Planctomycetales bacterium. Taxonomy (GTDB): domain Bacteria; phylum Omnitrophota; class Gorgyraeia; order Zapsychrales; family JAHFFX01; genus CAZNDW01. Next base: position 746 of record CAZNDW010000004.1, on the reverse strand, counting down.
AGGAAGCGCCAACTCTGGATAAGTTCGATAACTTCGATAATGACCAACGTTTCTGAGAAATTCCCGCGTCAGCATAGGCAAACGCACTGTGGGTGCTTGATGATAAAGCATCTCGAGGCGTTTCAGAACACGGTAAAGTCGCATGCCCTCGGGAAGTTCTAAAGCTTGACGAACCAGTTGGTAGATTGATTCTCGAATTTTCTGGCGTGAAATACGAGGTTTCCAATGTCCTCGACGCGATTGGAATTGACAGATCAGGTGAAAATGACACATCAGAGGACCAAGAGGAAATCTTTGTGTGCTTTCTCTCTGGACGAATTGCCGAAGCACTTTTCGGAATCGGTAACTCAATCCCTGGGCCGTCAGATGATAACCCCGGCTCACGCTGAGAAGACTTCGCTGTTGATGGAAGATGCGCTCGATCAAAGCCAGGCGAATCTTGCCCGGAGGACGTCCCCGCTTTTTGACTCGAATTCTCCATGTCCTCCGACATTGGGAACATTGCCTGCGTCTTTGACCAAAATGACAAACCTTTGCAGCACAGCATCGGGATACTCTGATTGGCATGTTTTTCATGCAAACAGAGTAACCACGTTTTGTGGCATCGCAAAGAAACTATTATCCTTCGAGCTCTCATGGAGTTAGACAGTATTTATCAACCAATTTATTTTGTTTAACCCACATTAGACATTAACGCCGTGTGCGAGTTTTAATACAGCAAAGCTTTGAGTTTCAAAGGATCACGG
>CAZNDW010000003.1:0-36494 GCA_964571895.1 uncultured Planctomycetales bacterium | reverse complement strand
CATATCCGTTGACTTTTGTCGAGGGATTTGTTACCATTCCTCATGCGCAAAATCAGCCCTAAGCGCCCTCGAAGAGTCAACCTCGCCATCGTGGGTGTCGGCCATCTGGGCTCCAAGCACCTGAAGGTTTACTGCGGCCAGTTGGCCGCCAAAGCCCAGGTGGTGACCGTCTGCGACATCAATCGAGCGGCCGCTGAGAAAGCCTCCCAACCTTACCGCATCAAGGTCCTGGAAGATTATCGTCAGCTAACCAGTGAGATTGAAGCGGTCAATATCTGCACGCCGACTTCTTCCCACTTCGAGATCGCCCGATTTTTTCTTAAGCAGGGCGTCCACACCTTCATCGAAAAGCCCATCACCTTGACCCTGAAAGAAGCCGACATCTTAATCGGGCTCGCGCAAAAGAAAAATCTCAAGCTCCAGGTGGGGCATGTGGAGCGCTTCAATGCGGCTTTCCAAGCGATCCGCTCTCTGGCCCCCGTCGCTTTGCTTCGCAAAGCGAAGCAGCGGGGGCGGGCCCTCAATCCCTTGTTTGTGGAATGCCACCGCCTGAATCATTTTCCCAACCGCTCTCTGGACTTAAACGTGGTGACCGACCTCATGATCCACGACATCGACATCGTTCTGGGATTGGTGGATTCCCCTATCCAAGACATCCAGGCCGTCGGGGTTAACGTCTTGACGGACTTGGAAGATATCGCCAATGCGCGGCTCACCTTCCAGAACGGCTGCGTCTGCAACCTGACGGCGAGCCGGGTGTCGGATGAAGTGATGCGCAAGATCCGCATTTTCCTCAAAGACACCTATATCTCGCTGGATTACGTCAAGCAGGAGGCCTTCCTCTATAAAAAAAACGGCGCCTCCATTTCCAAAACCAGCCTTCCCATCGAAAAAGAAGAACCCCTCAAGAAAGAGCTCGAATCTTTCCTCGACTGTATCCTCCAGGACACCCAGCCCCTGGTCTCGGGAGTGGAAGGGCGAATGGCCCTTGAGGTGGCCTTAAAGATCACCCAGACCCTATGGAAAAATCCGAGCATCTGATCATCGTCGCCGGCGAGGCCTCGGGGGATCTCCACGCCTCCTTTTTGGTCGATGAGATCAAGCGGCTCGATGGCGCCATCACGTTCTCCGGCTTAGGCGGGGAGCTCATGCAAAAAAGCGGCGTTCCTCTGTATGAGAATCTCGTCGATCTCGCAGTCGTGGGATTTGCGGAGGTCATCCGACACTTGGGGAAGTTTCAACGAATGTTTGATATGATCTTAAATAAAATCGAGGAAACCCGGGCCGCGGGGGTCGTCCTGATCGACTATCCCGGCTTTAATCTGCGTCTGGCCAGGGAAATCAAAAGGCGCGGCCTGCCGACCAAAGTGATTTACTACATCAGCCCGCAGGTCTGGGCCTGGAAAGAAAATCGGGTCAGAGTCATCAAAAATTTCGTTGACAAAATGCTGGTGATCCTGCCTTTTGAGAAAGAATTTTACGGTCGCCGGGACCTCGATGTTACGTTCGTGGGCCATCCCCTTTTGGATGAGATTCAAGTGACCCGGCCGCCGGAAGATTTTTTATCGTCCATTGGTCTTTCTCCCGAGAAGCCCGCCTGCCAGGTCGTGAAGATGGCGGGCAGGCCGGTTGTGGCCCTTCTTCCGGGATCCCGGCAAAGAGAAATCGAGAGGCTTCTTCCAGTCATGCTCAAGGCCGCCTCTTTGCTTTATCAAGACAACCGCAGGCTGCAGTTTGTTCTGATTAAGGCGCCCACCGTCGAGATGCGGACCATCGAACGGTATGCGACGAATGTCCCCTTTCCTTTAAAGATCATAACCGAAGAGCGCTATAACGCCCTCAACGCCGCGACGCTGTGTTTGGTGGCCTCGGGCACCGCCACCCTGGAGGCCGCCATTCTACAGAAGCCCATGGTCATCGTCTATAAAACCTCTCTTCTCACTTGGATCTTGGCCAGGCTTCTGATCCGCATCCCTTATATCGGGCTGGTCAACGTGGTCGCCCAAAAGAAGATCGTTCCCGAGTGTGTTCAGTTTCAGGCCACCTCCGGAAAGATCGCTTCCGAAGCCAAGTCGCTGTACAAAGACGAGTTCAAAATGAAAAACATCCGAGCCCAGTTAAAGAAAGTCAAGGAAACCTTGGGCGAGCCGCACGCGAGCCGCCGCGCGGCCCAGGAAGTGCTGAAAGTTATGGGGAAAAATCCAGCCGTAGCGAATTGATATCCTGCATAATCTGGCGGGCGATGTCTTGGTAGGATGTTATTTTGGAATAAGTCTTAGGGCTGCCGAAGGAAACGGTCACCGGGTGGCGCCGGGGGAACTTGGCTCCCGGGCCGAGGACCTTGTCGGAACCCCGGATAAAAACCGGCACAACCGGCAGACCGCTTTTAACCGCAACCAGGCCCACCCCGCCGTGAATCTCTTTGCGTTCTTGAATCCTCGTGCCCTCGGGGAAAATCACAACCGGGTATCCTTTTTGGAGTTTTTTCAGAATCTCTTTGATCCCGGCGATGTCGGCGGACTCCCTCTTAATCGGGAAGGCCCCGACTTGATGAAGGACAAAATCAAAGACCCTGTTTTTAAAAAGACAATCCCTTGCCACATACCGCAGCTGCCGCCAAAAGCATATCCCAATAATCATCGGATCCAGAAAGCTCGCATGATTGCTGGCCAGAATAAAACCGCCTGCTGGAGGAAGTCCCTGGGACCCTCGAATGGTGAGGGGGAAAAAAATCCAACTGGCCAGTTTCCAGAAAAAATACCCAATCCAGTAGATCATTTTTAATAGATAACGCCATGCGCACCTTTCGTGTCATTGCGAGCGATCCCGACTTTGTCGGGAGAGCGAAGCAATCTTTTTACTATTAATAAAAGATTGCTTCGGCCCAAAAACGGCCTCGCAATGACACAGCAGGGAAAAATCGCACACGGTCTTCTTAGGATTTTATAATCAACGACTTCCCGTATTGAATCAACTGTCTTGCTTTCGTCGCGGATGCGGCCTCGGCGTAGATCCGCACCAAGGGTTCGGTCCCGGAGGGCCGGAACATCAGCCAGCTTTCGTCTTCGCAGATGAGCTTCAAGCCGTCAAAATCCTTTGTTTCGACCACCTTCTTTTCCAAAATCCTTCGGATCGCTTTGAGCTTATCGAGATCAACTCCCTGATCCGCACCCTTGCGGTCCAACTTAAGATCCAGGCGCTCATAATAATACCGCCCGAATTCTTTTTCCATCTGGCGGATGATTTTCTTGATAGTCTTTTTATGATAGACCATCATCTCCAAAAGAAGCAAACCCGCCAGGGTGCCGTCCCGCTCGGGGATGTATCCGGGAAAACCGATGCCGCCGGCTTCTTCTCCTCCGATCAGGATCTCCTCGGAGGTCATCAAATCCGAGATGTACTTAAATCCAACGGGGGTCTCATACAGTTTAAGGTTCAAGCTCTCGGCGATATGATCGATCATCGTCGTCCCGCAGATGGTCTTGACGATGCCGCCTTTTTGGCCACGGTTGCGAAAAAGATGCAGAATCAAGAGTCCCAAAATCTTCTGGGGGGGGATGAACTCGCCGTCGGCGGTCACCGCGGCAACACGATCGGCGTCTCCGTCTAAAACCAGCCCCAAATCGAACTTCTCTTTTTTCATTCTGGCCATCAGGACCGTCAAAAGCTCCGCCACGGGTTCGGGCTTGCTGCCCTCGAAGGTGGGATCGATTGTATCGCGCATCAAAGAAAGACGAACCCTGGTCCCTTGGAGAATCCGGGCCATCAGGCCGTTGCCGCTTCCGTGCATCACATCGGTTAAGACCTTGAGCCGCGAATCCTTAATCCTTTTAAAATCGATATACCGTCGAAGAAACCGGACATAGGCTTCCCGGTAATCATGGAAAACGATTCTTTTTTCTTGGAGAGCGCCTTCAAAGTCCATCTTTTTCACGTCGCTCTGATAAAGACAGCCCTCCACTTCATCCGTGATCTCTCTCGAGGCGCCGCCGCCTTGGGCGGTTTTAATCTTGATCCCGTTAAATCTCGCCGGGTTGTGGCTCGCCGTAATCATGACCCCGGCCGCGCTCTGGGTTTTCAAGACGCCGAAGCTCAAAGCCGGCGTGGGGATGCTGGCATCCGAAAGATAGACCTCGAGGCCATTCGCCGCCAAGACACAACTGAGATGTTGAGCATACTCCGCTGACAAGAACCGCGTATCATAACCCACCGCAACTCGATTGAGCGCCGAACCTCTTCGTCTTGCACTGCGAATAATCCATTCACTGATCGCCTGCGCCACAACCGAAACATTCTTAAACGTAAAGGCCTCGGAGATCACCCCCCGCCATCCATCGGTGCCGAATCGGATTTCGCTGGGCTGGTTTTCCATGATCTGATTTTTCATGCCTGTTTTCTTCTCCAATCCTCTTCCTCCTTTTCGCATTTCACCGGGCTTGATAGAGCTTATGATTCTCAATATATCTCAGGACACCTTGCGGGACAAAATAACGGATGCTTTTTTGCTGCCGGAGACACTGACGGATATAAGAGGACGAGACATCCATGCCCGGCATGACGATCGTATGATGTTTGATCGCCTGACGATTGTGGAAGCTTCCCGGCCGATTCACGACAACGAAATCAACGATTTTTAAAATCTCTTCGATCTTCCTCCAATCTTTGAGCGTCACAAAGCTGTCGAAACCCACGATAAAAAACAGCCTGGCTCCCGGGAAAAAACCGCTGAAATACCGTACCGTATCAATCGTATAGGACTTTCCTGGTTTCTCGATCTCGAAAGGCGAAACAGCAAAACCGGGATTTCCCTGGATGGCCCGATGGACCATCTCGTAGCGATGAAACGCCGGAGTTACCCCGCGGGCGCTCTTATGGGGAGGAAGCTGGCACGGCACGAAAAAAATCTTATCCAGCTTCATCTTCTCCAAAACGATCTGGGCCATGGCCAGATGCCCCAGATGAATGGGATCAAACGTTCCTCCGAGAATGCCAAGGCGCTTCATGATCGTATCTGTCCTTTTCCATAAACTAAGTATTTATACGTCGTCAGTTCCTCCAAGGCCATAGGACCGCGGGCATGGAGCTTGTCGGTTGAGATGCCGACCTCCGCCCCGAAACCGAACTGGTGTCCGTCGGTAAAACGGGTGGAGGCATTCGCATAAAGGCAGGCCGAATCCACGGATTTTAAAAACACCTCGGCCTCTTTTTTGTCTTGGGTCACGATCGCATCCGAATGATGAGACCCGTGGCGGTTGATATGATCGATCGCCTCTGCGAGGTCTGGGACGACTTTGACCGAGAGGATCAAATCCAGATATTCCGTATCCCAGTCTTTCGGGGTGGCGGCCTGAATGCCGCCTCTTATAATCCGTCTGGTCACAGGACAACCCCGAATTTCCACACCCGCCTTTTTCATGTCTTCGATGATCACCGGCAAAAATTTCCCTGCGATCTTCTTATTGACGAGCATCGTCTCCATGGCATTGCACACCGCCGGCTTCTCTACCTTGGCGTTCAGGCAGATCCGGCGCGCCATCTCCAAATCGGCGCGGTCGCTGACGTAGGTGTGGCAGAGGCCCTTCTCGTGCTTAACGACCGGAATCCGGGTATTCGCCGTCACATATCCGATCAACTCCTCTCCCCCGCGGGGAATAATCATATCAATATATTGATCCAGCTTCAGAAGGATCTGAAAGGCCTTCCGGTCTTTCGAGGAAATCAGATGAACGGCCCCCGGGGGGATCGCGGTTTTTTTAAGCTCGGCTTGCAAAATCCTAAAAATCGCCCGGTTGGAATGGTGCGCCTCCCGTCCTCCTTTGAGAATCACGGCATTGCCGGATTTTAAGCACAACCCAATGCAGTCGCTGGTGACATTGGGACGGGATTCGTACACAATGCCAATGACGCCAATGGGGCTGCGCACCTTGCGGATGACGAGGCCGTTGGGCCTTTGAAAGGAACGGATGACCTCTCCAACGGGATCTTTCAGCCGGGCGGTGTCCCGGAGGCATTCGGCCATCTCCTGGATGGTTTTGGGAGTGAGCCGCAAACGCTCCACCAGGGCTTTGGAATATCCTTCCCAACGGGCGGCCGCCAAGTCTTTTTTGTTCTCCTCGATCAGGGAGATCTGATGCAACAAAAGGGCTTGGGCCATTCGCTTCAAGGCCTCATTCTTCTCTCGGGTCGAACACAAGGCCACCTTTAAGGCATCCGTATGGGCCGCTTGAGCGATATTAAGGATTTGTTTTTCCAGATTCATTGTTCTTATTGAAACTCCCATCCAACAAGCTACTGAAGAGTTAACGAGCCGCGTGGAAGAGTTGGCGTGAAACTCAGCTGTTAGAAGCCACTCAACCTTATTCGGTGATCGTTTCAAAGGCTACACGAAGCTGATCCGATTTGGCCACTTCAAAATTCAGCTTCTCAAACCCCAAAACGTGCCCGGCCTTGTCCTTCATAAGAACGATTTCTTCCGCCGTTTCCTCACAGACATATTCCTGTTGAGGATCGCCGAACCAAACCGTCAAGGTATTTCCCGTATGATCGTAGAATACTTTTACCTGGGCCATATTTTCTCTCCTGCTTTAATTGTATGTATTGTCAAAAGTAATGCTTTCATGATGCGTTGATCGTTGAACGGTGACGTAACTCGAAACGTTTTTCGGTTTTCGTTAATCGTCATTTTCGACGATTCCCCTTTAACGGCTACCGTTTTCCAGCTACGCAACCGAATACCGAATACCTTCCTGGCGCACGCTTAATGACTTTTCATAAACCTTTTAACAATACGAGCTTAACCATAGGGGGGCGCTGACTCATGGAAAAGAAACCACTGGTGCGCTTGCTCGGCATAGTCGATGATCTGCCTCTCTGCGATGAGGCGCGTCGTCTCGTCCCAAGCACCAATCGCCCGCGCTAGCTTTGCTAGGTCGAGCGCATTGAGAAGTCTAGCCGTAATCGGTCGCTTACAATCCCAAAAAACCAACCCCGTCCAAAACTCTGTGGCAACATCTGAGGTCACCAGGCGATGCAGGACGCTGGCCTGTTCCTCGGAGTCACAAGGAAAAAAATAGCAGGTATCGTCGAAGACCACGGGTTTCGTTCCAACGGGGCCAACACATCTGAAGTCCAGCTTCTTGTACAGCCCTGAGATAGCCACCTTCCATGGAGAAAAAGAATATGGTCCAACACCGAAAACCGTGAACTGTGGCCGATTCCGATAGATCGAGCTACCGCGTCTCTCCAGTAGTTGCTGGTGCTGCACCAAGTACCCCCAGGTCCTGGGTGCTACAGTCTGCAGGCGGTTGGGGGATTCCGTCATAGAACGCTGCGGCATGAGCAGCCACTTCCTGGATGCCCGGCCTGCCGCAAGGTCCGAGCTCTTCATAAGGGGGAAGACAACCTCCAGTTCGATCTCGATGTGTTCTCGTAGACCGTTTTGGAAGCCTCCTGCCATAGGCTCGAGCTCGAAGACCCTACTACAATCATGTTTGACTCCTGACCTCCAGCCGTTGAGTCCCGTTCTATACAGCGACTTCCAACGCTCGAAGAGCTTCACGTCCGCAACGAGTTCACCTTGACGGAAACCGAATGTGCGGCGCGCCTGCGACGCAGAGAGCGAGTCGTAGTCCTCGCATTTCCTGGTATCGCCACCGGGGCGCGTCCTAACCAACAACAGGCAGGCGTCAACAGAAGCGCCAAAGTGCGTCTTCGCGTCAATCCGAAAAATAGACGTAGACTCCATGGGAATATCTCGTGACCAGGCAAAAGCGAGCACCTTCCTAGCGACCGCTGTCTTGCAGAGGACGGCGAGCACGCCCGTACGTGAAGCAAGCCACTGGATGCTCTCACGAAGCATCCACTCAGAGATATCAAAATTAGACCGTCCAGTAATGGCTTCGATACCTCGAAGGTTGTCAATATTCGATTTCACAGGAAGATTGCGGCTACCCAGACCACCCAGCGTGGCATTGGTAACCCATGGCGGATTGCCGATCACTAGGATCGGATCCGGCAAGCTATCGATTACCTGCTTCCAGTTGGTTGAGAAGAAATCTGCCGCGATCACCTCAACCTGCGCTTCGTGGGGACATGCTTCCACTGCAGCGCGGGCGAGTTCCACATAGCGGGGGTCCCGTTCGAAGCCGAGAACACGAGATGCACAGGGGAACTCAGAAACCGCGGCCTGAAGAAAGGTTCCTCGACCACAGGTAGGCTCAAGGACAGATCGCGGCTGAAATCCAGTCCGCCTGACGACGGTGCATACGTCCCAGGCCAGATTGAGCGGCGTTTGGAAATCGCCGAATTCGATTTGGGTTTTATCGTGAAGTGCCATAGCTATTTCAAGCGGAGGACTCCAGGAACCGCCCCTGCGTTCTCAATGACGCGGCGATACTGAAGTCTCCATTGAAGCGCGTTGGAGATTGTCAGATAGCCGATCTCAGGAGGCTTTTCGAGAAGCTCGTTGGCAATAGCTGATGCCTCAATCTCCTCCACAGGAAGCATCCGATCCTGCATAAACGCCAGGAGATCGTCCTTATTGCCCTGATTTTCAAGAATCTTCCTAATGCCCGTTGTGGTCTGGAAATCTGCTGTCCTCTCTTTCTCAACAAAGATGACGTGAAGAACGTTAAGATTGCCCGTTGAACTCGCTGGGTCATCCGTCTTTTCGTAGACGAATACGAGGACGGAGTACCCGAGACCGTAAATCTTCTGTCTAGCTGACCTGTAGGGGCACGAGGACTGTGGCTGCCTGATACTCGTCACCTTCATGTCCACGTTGAGATGGAGAAAGTCGATGCCTTGGGCCGATGAACCCTCCTCAAACTCGTACTTTTCATGCAGATGGTTGCGGAACTTGTGCTCGAAATATGTGCCTACCGCCTTTCCATCGGTAACACCGTACAACGACGGTTCACGGTCCGCTGTTTCGAGCTTAGCGAAAGTTCGCGCCTCGGTTTTTAGAGCGCCAAGTGTCAATGTCGGTTTCATCATCCCTGCTCCTGTTTATCTCTTACACAAAACAAGATTATCACAGTGGATCGCCTCCGGCTTTCCTTTTTTGTCCTCGATCTTCTCGAGATCCGCCACCGAATAATTCGTAATGCCGCGGGCGATCTCTTGACGATTTTTGTCCGCCACAACGACCACATCATGCACCTTAAAGTGCCCTTCCCAGCCGACGATCCCCGGCAGAAGAAGGCTCCTGCCCCCTTTCAGCAGCGCGGCTTGAGCGCCCTCATCCACAATCAATTGCCCTTTGGGTTTCGCGCCGAGCGAAATCCAGTGCTTCTTAGAAAGCAGCCTCTCTTCTTTCTCGACGAAAAACGTCCCGATTCGCTCTCCCTTAAGGATGCGTTTTAAGACGTCCGGGGTTTCTCCGTGGGCAATGACGCAGGGGACGTTGGCTTGGGTGGCGATCCTGACGGCCTCGAGCTTCGTGGTCATGCCCCCTTTGGCGATATGCCTTTTATTGGTGCCCCGAGCCAATCCCCTGATCTCGTCGGTCACCTCCGAGATCTCATCAAAAATCTTTTTTTCGGAATCCTTGAGATCATAGAGGCCCTCTACATCCGAGAGGATGACTAGCAAATCCGCGTGGATCAAACCCGCCACCAAGGCCGAAAGCCGGTCGTTGTCCCCAAACTTGATTTCTTGTGTGGAAATCGTGTCGTTTTCATTGACGACCGGGACTACGCCTAATTTCAAAAGGGCTAAAAGTGTCGAGCGCGCATTGTTGTAACGAATGCGGTTGTCGAAATCATCCCAGGTCAAAAGAACCTGGGCGCAACGCACTCCGTTTTTTTTGAAAAGATCGCTGTAAGTGCGCATCAAGACCGCCTGACCGATGGCCGCCCGTGCCTGCAAGGCGACCACATCGTGCGGCCGGAGCCTCTCCTTTAACTGGCCCATCCCCAAGACAATGGCGCCGGAGCTGACGAGCACAATGTCTTTGTCTTGCTTCTTAAGCTCGCTCATCTGTTCGACCAGCGAGCGCAAGCGCGCCCTTTGCGGCTTCATCGCATAGGTGGCGATGAGGCTTGAGCCGAGTTTCACGACGATCCGTTTGATTTCGCGGGGAAATTTTCTCAACATCAATCCTCCTTAAGGGACGAGGGTCGACAACAGCTTTCGGATAAATGCGACGAGCTCGTCCAAGCCCTTCCGTTTCAAAGCCGACACCGGAAAGATCTTTTCCTCTTGATATCGACTCTCAAACCGACGCAGGTTGGCCGAGGCCCCCGGCAAATCCATTTTGTTGGCCGCAACGATAGTGTGTTTAAAAAAGAGATCTTCACTGTACTCTTTGAGCTCAAGATTGATCTTTTCAAAATCCTCCCCAGGATCCCGTCCTTCGGTTCCGGCCATGTCCACAACGTGCACCAAAATCTTCGTGCGCTCGGCGTGTTTCAAAAAGCGGTCCCCCAGTCCTCGTCCCCGGTGGGCGCCCTCGATCAAGCCCGGCAAATCCGCCACCACAAAATTCCCCGACCCCTCATTTTGCTCGGAGTTGGCGGCAACGATTCCTAAAATCGGGCTTTTGGTGGTAAAAGGATAGCTGGCAATCTTGGATTTGACTTTAGAGATGCTGGAAATTAAGGTGGATTTCCCGGCATTGGGAAAGCCCACGAGCCCCACATCCGCGATCAGCTTTAACTGAAGACGAATGCACCGTTCTTCGCCGGGCCAGCCCTGTCCCAGCATGGGACAGGGCTGGCCCCCCCGTTTTGCTTTGCGAAGCAAAGCAGGGGGGGCGGTCCTGCGGTGGGCATTGCCATGGCCCCCCTGGCCGCCTTTGGCAACGATCACCGACTGTTGGTCGGAAACCAAATCCTTAATCGATAATCCCGTCTTCTCGTCTTTGATCAGGGTGCCGACCGGAACCCTCAGAACCAAATCCTCGCCGACTTTCCCTTTTTTCCCTTTGCTGCTTGCGTTGCCGCCTTTGGGGGCTTGATAATGCTGTTTAAAACGGTAATCGAGTAAGGTCTGGATCCCTTTGTCCGCAACAAAGACGACATCTCCACCGCCTCCGCCGTCCCCGCCATCGGGCCGGGGGTGCCGGCTGAATTTATCGGAGTAGAAGCTCTCACAGCCTTTCCCGCCGGAACCCGCTTTAAGAAAAATCCTGGCCTCATCAACAAAGATCATACCTTTTATGCTTGGGGGGAATGGGTTTCAATCTTATCGATCCGAAGGCAGGTGAGCTTCTGGCGATGTCCCTTCTTCCAGGCCGAGTTTTTCCGACGACGATACTTGTAGGAGATAAGCTTAGGCCCCAAATGCGGGGTTAGAACATAAGCGGCAATCTTGACATCGTTAAGAAAGGGCTGACCGATCCTGACACTGGAGCCGTCAGCCCACAAGAGCACCTTATCCAGAATGATACGGTCTCCTTTTTTTCCCTCCAAAAGCTGTGTCTCAATCATATTCCCTTCAGAAATTTTATACTGGGAAGAACCCACTTGCACAACCGCAAACATATAATCCTCCATTTTTATGAGTGCTGCCCGTCAGCCAATCTTCACCCGGCCCCGGCCGCCGCAGTAAGGACAGTCGGTGAAGGTGATGGCCTCCAGCGTCTTGCCGGTTCTGGCCCGGGTCATTTCAACCAGCCCGAGATTGGATATTCTATCCACTTCGGTTTTGGCATGGTCTTTGCTCAAGGCCCCTTCCAAAGCCTCCAGGACCTTTCTTTTGTGCCCCTCCCGGCCCATGTCGATAAAATCGATGACAATGATACCACCTAAATCCCGCAAACGCAACTGCCGGGCAATCTCGGGGGCGGCCTCGAGATTGACCATAAAGGCCGCCTCCTCCGGCCGGGCCGAGGTCTTGAACTTTCCGCTGTTGACATCCACCACAATCAGGCCTTCGGTGGGTTCAATCACGATATAAGCCCCGCTTTTCAAATAAACCCGCTGGTCATAAATCTTGTTGAGCTCGGGAGTGACGTTCTTGGCATCGAATAACGGCACCTCGCCTTTATAGCAGTGAATCTTGCCGACCATATGCCGGCCGATCAGGGTGTGGACGAACTTGCGCATCTTGATAAACTCTTCCTCGGAGTCGATGATCAGCTTGTCCACGCTCTCGGTCAAGAAGTCCCGTACGATCTTCCAAATCAGATCGTATTCCTTATAGATTAAAGCCGGGGCTTTTTTCTCATCGGCCAATTTCTTAATCCGCTGCCAGAGGGCGGATAAAAATCGGGCATCCCGAATAAGATCGCGTTTATTCTGCTGGGAGGAGGCCGTCCGGACAATAAAACCGCCCTTCGCAAACTTAAGCTCCGTCAAAATATTCTTCAGCCTCTGGCGCTCTTCGTGGGCCTCGATCCTCTTGGAAACCCCCAGATGCTGATCGTACGGCATAAAGACCACGAACCGCCCCGCCAAGGTCACATGGGTCGTGAGCCTGGCTCCTTTTGTGCCGAAAGGTTCTTTGACAACCTGCACCAAAACTTCCTGCCCGGGGGCGAGCGGAAGGGGGTTGGTGTCTTTTTTTTCTTTCTTCTCGGGCCTGCGGAAAAATTTATTGAGAAATCGTTGGGGGGTTGAGATCTCTTCTTCAAGAAGGGGGTTGATGGTATCGGTCAGATATAAAAAACCATTTTTCCCAAGCCCGATATCAACGAAGGCCCCGTTAATGGAGGGAAGGATGGATTCCACTTTCCCTTTATAAATGTTTCCCAAAATCGACTGGTGCCGGTCCACCTCGATATACAAATCATCCAGTTTGCCATCTTCCAGGATGGCCACACGCCTTTCGTCTTCCAGAATATGAATCAGGATCTCTTTAGACATCGTTTAACCTCAATTCACAAAGATTGAAAACGCCGTTGCTTGAAAAAATTCGATTGATCGATACGGGTGGAGAGTGCCAACACAAAGTCATGATTATTGAGTGGCCGGGGGCCCCGCGGACTCTGGATTGGGCGTAATGATGTGGGGTGTCAGGAAAATCAAAAGATCGGTTTTGACCTTCGTCTTTTCTGACTTCTGGAATAAAAGGCCCAAGATCGGCACATCCCCTAAGAGAGGCACTTTTTTCTTAGTGTCCGTCAACTTATCCTTGATGAGACCGGCGATGACCAAGGTCTCTCCGTCTTTAATCATCACCTGGGTTTTTGCTGTCTCATTGCTTAAACGGGGCAGCTGTGTGTTTTCTACCGTCACAAAATCGAGGATATCCGTTATCTGAGGCTCGATATCGAGCGTCACAAAACCTGCCTGGTTGACGTGGGGCGTCACATCAAAAATGATGCCGATATCCTTATACTCCCAACCCGAGACCTGAAGCCTGGCCTGCTGCTCATTGTAGGTGTACGTGGGGATGGGATACTGCGACCCCACCACAATCTTGGCCTGTTGGTTATCGAGCGTCACAATCCTGGGATTGGAAAGGATATTGGTGTTGCTTCTGGTCCTCAGCAATTCCAAGACCGCCTGCAACTGGGCAAAATTTATTGTTCCATAGGAGAACTCCGTTGAGGAGGCGGCGGGGATAGCGTCCGGCAGAAATTTGTTAGAGGTTTCTCGGCTGGCAAACGGCCAGATGTGGGGTCTCTTGGCGCCGGTGGTTGTGGCCTTGATCACCCAGTCGATTCCCAAATTTTCTGTATTGTTGAGGGTCGTCTCAATCACTTTGGCTTCAATCAAGACCTGCGGGGTGGTTGTATCCAAGGTAGAAATCACCTCTCCGAACAAATCGACATTGCTGGAGATGTCCCGCACGATCAGGGTATTGGTTCGCTCATCAAAGTTGATCGAGCCGCGGGACGTTTTCATTTTTTCAATCGAAGCGATCACAAGGGAGGCCTTCGCAAAATTTAAGGTGAAGGTCTTGGTGGTTAAGGGCTCTTGTTCCGCAAGGAGCTGAGCGTCTTCGCGGCGTTTCTTCAAGTTTTCAATCGTTGTCACCGTGATGATATTGGCTTGGCGGTCATAGCCATATCCGTAGGTGGAAAGGATCACATCCAGGGCCCGTTGCCAAGGCACATCCCTCAAGTGGATCGTCACCAAACCCACAACCTCCGGCCCCGCCACGATATTGACTCCGCTTTTATAAGCCAGAATCCTAAGGACATTTCTGATATCGGCGTCACGAAGATCCAAAGTGACATTGCCCGGCCGAGAGACCGATGTTTCTCGACTCTCTGAAGATGAGGCTGAGGTCATATCGGCAGCCTGCGGGATCTGTGCCCCCGATGGCGTCCCCTCAATAGGAATCTCGGAATTCATTAAGGGGCTATCGGGAGGGACTTGCGCATAAGCACAAACAAACGCCAACCCCACACCGATAAGCGCTGGGACCGCAATTTTGAGCATTCTATTCCTCCTTTTGCAGTTTGAGGACAAAATTCTCATCACCATTCCTCAAAAAGACTTTGTCGTTCTCGATCTTCTCAATAATAAAAGGGCCAATTCGATCATTAGGTTTGACGATGGTGTTATTCACGATGGCTAAGTTGCTGCCTTCCGGACCCGCGATAATGCCTTCCAGCAGCATATCCGAAATCGAGATATCGGTGTCATAATTCATAACCGCTCCACTGGGGGTCACCAGCTTCCAGAAGGGATCCCTTTTGCCGTGATCCTGATAAACAAAAGGCGGCTCCTCGGCCCACCCTAAAGGGACGATTCCAAGAAGCATAAGAATGATAAAAATGTTCATGGGCCCGCTGGATCCGCTCCTTCTTGTTTCTCCAAAATCACGACTCTGATCGTCAGATTCAAAGAGTGGCGCAGGGGATCATCTGGATTCGCAGCAATCGCGAATAGAGTGACATTCTTAAAAGTTTTGTCCTTTTCTAGCTGGTCGATAAAGCGGCCGATATCATGATAACCCGCCCGGGCCTGCACCTGGATAGGGAAAGAATAATATTTCCCATCTTTATCGGTCAGGAGCAATTCCTGGAAAGACTTGTCGGGTACCATTTGATCTATTTTAACATCATTTTGATTCGCCAGATGAGAGATCCCTCCTAAAATAAGAGGGATCTCTTCTTGCATCGGAATCTCATACTCGGATTTCTGCAACACCTCCTGAAGGCCCGCAATCTGCGACTGGTAGAAACCCATTTTCGCAATACTCTCTTGGGTCTGCTCCAGAGCTCCTTTGAGCGTTGCTATCTTGGCATTGAGCGTACCCCAATTGCTCAGACAGGGGTGCATCAAAAGGAAATAATAAAGCAATAAAATGACAATCAGCACGGCCCCCAGAATATAATAACGGTTTTTATCGTCGATCTTGGGGATCAGATTATAAAGAGGACCTAGAATTTTCATTGCACTTTGGCGGTGATGGAAAAGTCGGCAATCTCGGTTGTTTGAATTTTCCTTCTTTGGAGCGGCCCGACTTCAATATTTTTTAAGTTGCCCAGGAACTGCTTCTGGGTTTTGAGATTCGTTGTGAACGCCCCCACACTGCCCATCTCATCAGCCATCTTAGAGATCACACTTCCCTCAATCATCAGGATCCCGCCCTCCAGACGGACTTTATTAAGCCATACCCCCCGGGGAATGCTGTCGGTTAAGGCATTGAGTTTGGGAGCCCACAGGATCCTGCGCTCGATGGTCATCTTTTCAATGGCGGTTTTTTTACTCTGGAGGCCGCGCCATTCATTGAGCAGCCGATCGGCCCTTTGCTTTTGGGGAAGGAAATTCTGCCAGGATTTCTCCAGCCTGTTTTTTTGAGCCACCTTACTCCAAAGAAGACCTAAAAGCAAAACGTGAATGAGCGCCAATGCAACAATCAACCCTCCCACAAAGCCCACCACAGCCTCCGGCGGAAAATTTAAATTAAAGCCAGAGAACGTGGTTCCCTTGCGTTTTTTCCTTAACTGGGAAGGGATGAGATTGATCTCAATCATATTCGTATAAGGCCAGCCCTAAAGCCACGCCCAACTGACCGGCATTTTTATGGATTTCCACACCCGAGATACTCGGGGCTAATTGGAAATATTGAACGGGGTCCCATCGTTCGACGGGGATGTCTAAATTTTTGGAAAAACTCTCCAGAACTCCCGATAATAAAGACGATCCGCCGCTTAAGAATAATTTTGAGATCGGGATATTGTGCTCGGTCGTGAAATAATCAAAGGAAAACCTCACCTCGGAGACCAGATTCATTAAAACCGACTCACAGATATTCAGGACGTCCGCGAGCCGATCGTGCGGTTCCTGCCGCAGTTTTTGGGCCTCGCCGAGGCTTAACCCTAAGAGATTGCTGATCTTTTTGGTTAAATCTTTCCCCCCCACAAAGATGTCGCGGTTAAACCGCGGGAGATGATCCACGAGAACCAAGAGACTGCTCCCGGTCTCTTCCATGTCCAAAACCGCCCAGGCGGTCGGCTGGCTGCCCTCCGCAGAGGTGTCGGTCGCAATCCGCTTCCCATAAGTGTGAAAGACATTGGCAATGGCCAGGGAATTGATCCCGATGAAAGACGAGATAAACCCCAGACGAGTCAAAAGCTCCATTCGCTCATGAATGATTTCTTTCTTGGCCGCGGCCACCAGAACCGACATCTGTTTCTCCGGGGCCTCGGGATTAAGAACATAACAGTCCGTATAAATCTGGTCATGGGCGAAGGGAAAGTAGCGGTCCGCCTCAAGATCAAAAGACTTCTTGAGGTCTTCCCGGGGCATGCGGGGCATGTCGATATACCGGACGAGAGCCCCTTTACCGGAGACCGCCGTATAGGGGGCCTTGGAGGAGAGGTTTAACCGGGCGAATATTTTTTTTATGGCACTCTCAAGATCGGCATTGTCCACAGGCTCAACCGTCCAATTGAGGATCTCAAAGGAGTCTCCGCTTTTCACCAACTCAACGGCCTTGCAGGATTCCGGCTCGATATCTAATCCGACCGAAGAAACAGCACTCTTGGAGGGGATAAAGCTCTTGATGGTTTGGAGGTACTTTTCTAATAATAAATGCATGCGATTGGGCTTTTCTTTTCCTTAAATAAAACCCAGCGATGGGAAAGACATCTTGACAAACATTATTGTATCAAAATTTTTTCGCTTAAGGGCAATTCATAAATAATTTCTTTGGGAGGGCTGTTTAATATTCCTGCCAATTGCTCAAAATCGCATTTTCAAACGGATTGGCCATCGTCGCTAAGGCTTCATCATAATGGATTTGACCGTTGTTGTTCAAGTCGACTGTCTTGCCGACGACCGCTCCATAAAATTGATTGTTATTACTAATATCAACATCTGTCTGTGGGGCATAAATAGAGGCATAACTCGTCCCATTGTTATTCAGAGTTACGCCGTCACTCCCCGTATAAGTGCTATAAATCTGAAATTTTGACGGAAGCTGCGAAACTGTATTAATGCTGATATTGTTGGCGAAGGTGATCACCCCGTCCGTATAAACCGTTAAGCTGGCACCGCTGGCGATCGTGATCGCCGCGTTGTTTCCCGTGCTTAAGGTATCGCTGGCCGTCAAATACAGACGCACATCCCCATTAATGGTCAAGAAGCTGTCGTTGGATAAACTGATACTGCTGTATTTGTAATCCCCGGCATTGATTGTGCCGGAGGCGCCATTGCTAAGACTCAATGTCCCGCTGCTCGAGAGCGCCGTTAAAGTAGACGGAACAACGACCGCCGGCAAGGCCACACTATTATTATGCGTGGTCGTGCCAGAAATCGTTGCGTTATTGCCCAGGGTCACAGTCCCGTTGGGGCCAGTGGAAACATTGCCGTTGACCACGGCATTATTGCTAATTGTAATGATACCGGTGCTTGTCCCGTTACTCCCTACATTTCCATTGCTGTGAATATTCGATCCGCCATAAGGGCCGTCATTAGAATTATAAGAATCCACCAGCGCATTATTCGATAAATTCACCTGCCCTTGGGCAAAAATACCATTGCTGAAAATAGCCGGTTTGCCAAGGGTCGCTTGAACCTTGCGCTGAATTTTCTGGGTGGAATTGCGGTGGGGGATCGAACCGATGGACTGAATCGTTGTGTTGGCGTTATTGAGCGTCACGTCATAATCCCCATAGCCGGTCAAAATTCCCGCCACAGCTTTATTGCCGCCGCCACAGCTGGTGCAGCTGGCACAAGCCGTGCTTGTTCCCTCCTGCACCATGCCTTGACAGTTATTGTAATTATATTCCCACAATACTTTTTGCAGCCCGGCCTCAGACGCCCAGAAAGCGGCAGAAGAATTGGCCATGCGCTGGGCCGACAAATTTTCGTTAACGCTTCTTGAAAAAATGGCTGCGCCCAGAACGGTTAGAACCAGAGTGAGTAAAAAAGCAAAGACGATGGAGCCCCTTTTATTCATTTCTTAACCTCACGTTCTGTGTGAGCGCGAAAGACGTGGTTTGCGCATAGATCGTTTGATCGGCCCTGATTTGAATCGTTAAAAGCGACCCGGTCAACGTGAATTTCAAAACCCCGATATTGCTGGCGATGGTTCGGGTTGTTCCTGCGGGATATTCCCTGATCAAATTGGTACCGCTTAAATAATATTGGATTCCCGTGGCCGTGGGAATCGTGAAAACGATCTTGTCATTGGTTGTGCTGTTATAATTCGCCGTAATCGTCTGAGAGGACGCTTGGCGAACCTCCCGGACGATGCGATCCCCTGCGTTTCTCGTTTGTTGCTGCATATCGAGCAACGTTGTATCTTTGATAAAAACGGTATTACCTGTCAATAAAACCCCATACACTCCTAATAGGACAAAAGAAAGGATCAGGAGACTGACCAAGGCCTCAACTAAGGTATAAGCTTTTGTATTCATCATCCTGAGATCAAAGTCCTTAAGATTTTGGACCGGCTCCTTCCTCGGGTGTCGTTCCAAGCCACCGTCACGGTAATATCCAACGGATTGGTTCCTGTCGAAATTGTAGAGATGCTTTCCGTATTTAAAGCCGTTAACCCATGACTCGTCACGGCTGCTGTATCCCAGGTCCAGGTGCCGTTGCTGATATTGGTTGCGATACTGGGAAAAGTGGTATTCTTGATATTTTCCATGACAAATTCGGCGTGGGTCGTGGCCGCGGTTAAATTACGGCTGGCTTCATTAAGCGCCGCACTATTAATAAAGGTCAGCAGCACGACCGACACCGCATAACCCAAGATCGCAGCCACAAGTAAAAGCTCGGGCAGAGTAAACGCCTTAGATAAAAGTTTTTTGACCATGATTCCCATCCATTTCTTGCCGAAGACCACCCAAAAGGAAAAGGGGCGTCAAACCCGTCGAGGGGTGCTGCCCCCAACGGGGCTCTCCGCCCCCTTTCCTTTACAACTAATCTACTTTCTAACCTAAGTAACCTAAAACTCCAATCAGCCTATGGTGTCAAAACACCTCCGGTCGTGATGGTGTACGTTGTGGTTCCTGAGGTCCCGACCGTCACCGGCGTGGCGACATACGTATAGCTTCCCGCCGCGTTTGTGCAGGTGAACGCATACCCCGATACGGTCGCGCCACAGTAGTCGGTGTTGATGTACGGTGGTGTCGCGCCCGTCAGATCGGTCATGGTCGCAGGATAATTGCCGTTGTTGGAGGTCGCGAAGGTTTCGGATGCGGTGGACAACGCTCTTAAGGTCGCCCGTGCAGAGGCATCGTTGGCCGATATCTTCGCCCTCAGCAGGTTCGGGATCGCAATCGCGGCCAAGAGCGCAATGATCGCCACAACGATCATAATCTCGACCAAGGTGAATCCCCGATGGTTCTTTCTTATTCTCTTCATCATCTTTCCCCCCTTTCTGGATCGTGATTAAGCCGCTTTCGCCGAAACTGCAGACCCAGAAGAGAAGAGGCGTCCAATAAGGATGATGACGGTTGCTTCTTTACTCTCTCACATCTTCCCGGCCTATTGATGGCTCTTCGACTCGGATCACATTCTTAAGTCGATTGTATCATTACCCAATGTCTTGTCAATTTCTTTCCCAAATAAAAAAACCTATTCTACCAACCCGCACACCCGTAGAATAGGTCAAAGCCTCAAACGCCCTTCTTCATCATGGTAACTGGCTGTCCTGCAAAGTCCCGACGTTTTCAATCGGGGCAAAGCAGAACCCTCTAGCTTTGTGCCCCATTCTTACGAATGGTTTACCTTTATCATGATCTTCTCAATTGTCAACCCTTCGACTCGCCCCGCCCTTCAGGGCGGGGCTTGCTCAGGGCAACTCTGAGAGGCGCCCCCCGCCAAAGGCGGGGGCGCCATCGAAGAGTCAATGTAAGTATAACATGCCCAAAGACTCAGTGTCAAACCGAGTAGCCTAAATAATCATCGGTCTAAGCCATTCCTTGTCTGCATCAATAACCTTAACAGTTTTTCGGTCAGAACCTCATTCTCTTTTTGTAAAAGATCCAGAGTCTCCTGCAGCTTTTTTTCGTCTCTTAAGGATCGGGCACTGAGAAATTCGTCCTCGTCAAAGCTCTGGCGAATCTGTGTCAAAGCGCTGGCAAAGGCCTCGCCTTTTGATCTTAAATCTTGGATTTCTTTCTCAAGAGCCATGAGCTTCTGATCCCGGGGCTGTTCGATACGGGATATCTCTTGCTGCAGAGTCTTCTCTTCGTTTAACAAAACATCCAATTCTTGATTTCCTTTCAGATATTCTTTTTTTAATTGTTCCCGCTTTCCGGAGAGGCTTTTAGGATCAACCTTTCGACTACGCTGAAGGGGGTTGGCATTGTGTTCGATGGCGGCCAAAGGTTCATTCAACTGATGATATTCTTGTTTTAACCCTTCGGCAGCGGTTTGTCTGTGGGAGAGTTCTTCCATCAAATGATTCTCTTTTTCTTTGAGCTCTCTGATTGTTTTCTCTAAGCCCTGGAATTCCTCTCGCTGGCGTGTCGGCTCCTCAGACGATAAAGACTTAAGAGTTTCCTGGAATTTCAGTGCCTCAAGCCGCAATGCCTTAATCTGCTCCCTTAAGAGATCATTGTTTTTCTTTAATTCTTCAACGCTCTTTCTAAAATTGGTGAGACTCTGTTTCAAACTACCCTCCAATGAGGGTGCTTCTGTTTCGGCATAAATATCGGTTGACCATAGAATAAGACCTATCATCAAAGATAAGAAAAAAACCGATTTTCTCATTTTTCCCATGATTGCCTATTGATCCGCTGGGGCCTCGGTTATTTGAGAAGCTGAGTGATGCTCAGAATCGGTAAAAATAACGCGATCACAATAAATCCCACCACAATCCCCAAAAATCCAATGATGACCGGTTCAATGATACTGGTCAAGCCGGCCACAGCCGCGTCCACCTGATCATCATAAAATTCCGCGATCTTTGTCAACATCTTCTCCATCTGTCCCGATTTCTCTCCGATCGCAATCATACGGGTAACCATAGGAGGGAAAACCCCGCTTCGAACCAGCGGCACGGCGATGCTTTCCCCTTCGCGGACATTGTTTTTAATATTCTCGGTGACGACCTCGATCACTTTATTTCCCGAGGTCTTGCCGACGATATCCAACGATTCTAAGATGGGGACTCCGCTTTGAATCAAGGTGCCCAAAGTCCGGCAAAAACGGCTGATGGCGACTTTTCGAATCAGCTCACCAAAAATGGGCATCCTCAATTTCATCCGATCAATGGTCAAGGCCCCTTTGGGGGTGCAATACCAACGGGACATGATAAAAATGAGGATAACAATTGCCGCGATATACCAAAGGAGCTGTTGTTTCAAAACCGTGCTGATATTTATGAGAAACTGCGTCATAGCCGGCAGATCTTTATTAAAAGATTGATAGATGGTCGCAAAAGTCGGGACAACCTTCACCAGCAGAACCACCGTAATAATACCGGCCATGGAAATCACAACCATCGGATACACCATGGCAGATTGGACCTTCCGCCGCAATTTCAGGATCTTTTCCATATAGGTTGAAACCCGATCCAGGATCGCGCTTAAAATTCCGCCCGTTTCCCCGACCTTCACCATGTTGATAAAAAACGCTCCAAAGACCCTTGGGTGTTTGGCAAAGGCCGCCGAAAGGCTGCTTCCCATCTGAATGTCATCTCGCATAGAGGCAATGACACTCTGAAAATGAGAACTGGTCATCTGCTCCTGCAAGGCATCCAAGGCCTGCAGGATGGGGATCCCGGCCTCCACCATGGTGCTCAATTGTCTGGCAAAGATCACAACGTCATCGGGTTTAACCTTCTTCTTGCCTGTCCCTGGCTTGAAGAGAGTTATTCCTTTAATCTCAGAAATAGAAATCACAATGAGCTTGCGCTTTCTGAGCTCCTCGAGCACAGTCATCTGATTCTCAGCGGCCATCTTGCCGGTGACAGTTTTGGCATTAGGATCTTTGGCCACGTATTTAAAGATGATCATATCCCGTCGTCCTTGTCTTATTCTGCTACGCCCCGCTAAAGGTGGGGCTTCGCAGCAATCCTGTCTGCCGACAGGCAGGAATTCTCCATGCAGAATAATTGCTCCGAAGCCCCCGCTTCTTGCTTTCGCAAGAAAGCAGTGGGGGCGTAGGAGAATAAGCGATCCTATGATTGGAAAGCTCATCCCGCCGTGATGGGATAAAATCGAGCGATCGTCTCATCGATCTCTGTTTTTGTGGCAATGAAGGGGGCGATGCGACAGCCCGTGATTTGCTTCAGTTGTTCTTTTAACGGTTCATTCAAGGGATTGATCATGACCACACTGAGCACATCCCCCACGCGATCCAAGGGAATCACATGCAGATTCCGGGCGACCTCCGTGGGGATGAGTTTGAGGACACCAGGATCGATATCGTATTTGTTGACGGCGATGTAGGGAAGGCCGCACTGGACAACCAAGGCAACCACGATGTCCCTCTCCTCAAGGTATCCGAGGTTGACCAAAATCTCTCCGATAAAGCCATCCTGTTTCTTTTGAATCTCCAAGGCTTCCGCCAATTGCTTGGGGGTGATCATATTCCTTTTGATCAGAATCTCCCCAATCAATGGTCTTGGGATATTGGGTTTCTCTGCTGAGCCCATAAAATTCTCTCCTCTAGGAGGACGACTGCCCGACCCCCCACTTTAAATGTAACCTGTCCCTGCAAAAATTTCAAATACTTTAAAATCTTTCCCCCACCTCCCCTCCCCCCAAATGGGGGATGGCTAGGGAGGGGGACAGCTTCCTAATCACCCGTGGTGATCCGGAGGACTTCCTCCAGAGTGGTCAGTCCCGAGGTAAATTTCTGAAAGATATCTTCTCTTAAAGTGGTCATATGATTGTGCTGGCAAGCGTACCGCTTGATCTCGTCGGAGGAATCACCCTTAAGGAGCATCTCACGGATCGTGTCATCCACATTTAAGATTTCTGTTATCCCGAGCCGTCCCAGGTATCCGGTCTTTCGGCACGTCTCACACCCCTTTCCTTTATAAAACTTTGTCCCCGCCAGCACTTTGATTCCCAAATCCTTAATGACCGGGGATGGGATATCGACCGGTTCCTTGCAATGCGAACAGATCTGCCGGCACAGACGCTGGGCCGTGACGGTCACGAGGCTGGAGGCAACCAAAAAGGACTCAACCCCCATGTCCACCAAGCGGGTGAGGGCGCCGGCGGCATCGTTGGTGTGGAGGGTCGAGAAAACCAACTGGCCAGTCAAGGCGGCTTTGATGGCGATGTCGGCGGTTTCAGAGTCCCGGATCTCTCCAACCATCACGATGTCCGGGCTCTGGCGGAGAATGGACCTCAATCCAGCGGCAAAACTGAGCCCGATCTCGGGACGGACTTGAATCTGGGTGAATCCTTCCATCAAGTACTCTACCGGGTCCTCGACCGTGATAATATTCTTATCAACGGTATTCAACCGATTGACGATCGAATAAAGGGTCGTGGATTTTCCGCTGCCGGTCGGTCCCGTGACGAGGATCATCCCAAAAGGTTTCGTGCTCGCCTCTTGGAGTTGCGCTACGGCCTCTTTCGAAAAACCCAAGCCATCCAAACCGATCCCCAGATTCTTTTTGTCCAAAACCCGCATGACGATCTTTTGGCCGTAGGTTGTAGGCAAAAGGGAAACCCGAAAATCGATTTCTTTCTCCTCGAGACGCAATTTGAACCGCCCGTCCTGAGGGATGCGGGAGGCGGTGATATCCAGCCGCGACATGATCTTGATCCGGACAATAATTGCATTCTGATTTTCTTTAGGAATATTCAGGATATCCTGCAAAACTCCGTCGATCCGGTAGCGCACGCGCATATTTTCTGCTGTGGGCTCAAGATGGATATCCGAGGCCCTCTGCTTGATGGCCTCGGTGATGACCAAATCCACCATGCGAATAATCGGGGCCTGTTCACTGGCATCGACCGTGGTATCGAGCGTTTCCTGTTCTTGCTCGGAGATAATTTCCAAACCCTCGACAGAGATATCCTTGCTGATTTCCGCAACCGTGCTGGTGGCCTTTCTCCCATAGTAATGGTCGATCGCCTTCATGATCTCGGAATCTGTGCTCATGATGGCATCGATATCTTTACCGGTGATATTTCTCAAATCATCGATGGCAAAGATATTCCAAGGATTCGATAAGGCGATTGTGATTGTATCCCCCAGCTGGGAAATCGGGATAATGTGGTATTGTCGGGCGAGCCGTTCGGGAATGACGGCTTTGAGGCCGGGATCAATTTTATATTTCGTCAAATTGATCGATGGGATTCTGAGTTCTTTAATGAGCAAAATCAACAAGTCCTTCTCCGTGATCAGGCCCTTCTCAATGAAGGCCTTCTCCAGAGGAAGTCCTTTTTGTTTCTGTAAAGCCAAGGCCTCATCGATATCTTCTTTTTTCAGATGCCGCAGCTCGATCAAGGCTTTGATGATATGGTCTTTTAAGGTTTCACTCATCCTCGAACCTCATCTTAAGAGGCGCCTTTCTCCAGCTCCTCATCGGGGGCCGTGACACGCATCACCTCTTCTAACGAAGTGACTCCTTCCAAGGCCTTGGCAAGACCGTCTTCCCGCATGGTGGTCATCCCTTCGGCTCGCCCGGCTTGTTTGATTTTGGGCTCCCCCACACGGCCCAGGATCAATTCCTTGACCTTGGCGGTGAGCTTAAGAATCTCACTGATAATGACCCGCCCGCTATAGCCGGTATTAAAACAATGCGGACATCCCCGCCCCCGGTATAATTCGATTTTCTTTTTTCCAAACAACTTCTCAAACCCTGCTTTCTCCACCAACACCGGCGACGCCGCATAAGAGTCTTTGCAGGGACCACAGATTCTCCTCACCAACCGCTGCGCCACGACGGCAATCACAGAAGAACACATCAGAAAGGGCTCAACCCCCATATTCATCATCCGGATGACCGATCCCGCCGCTGTGGTTGTATGCAGGGAGCTTAAGACGAGGTGCCCGGTTAAGGCCGCCTTCACCGCAATGTCCATGGTCTCCGTGTCCCTGATTTCCCCAATCAGAATCACATCGGGGTCTTGCCTCAGGATGGAACGAAGGCTGCTGGCAAAGGTCAACCCCACCTGGGGCTTGACGTTCACTTGGTTGATCCCCTTCATTTGATATTCCACAGGATCTTCGACCGTTACGATATTCTTCTCGGGAGAGTCAATGAATTTGAGGACGGAATACAAGGTGGTGGTCTTGCCGGAACCCGTCGGTCCGCAGGTTAAAATCATCCCATGGGGTCTTTGGGAACATTCCTGCAGGGTCTTGAGGGATTTTTGATTAAACCCCAGCTTGGGAAGATCGAGCATCTCCAAATTCTTATCCAAGATCCGAAAAACAACATTCTCTCCGAATATCGTAGGAAGCACACTGACCCGAAAATCCACTTGCTTTTCTCCTTCCATGATCGTCTTAAACCGTCCATCCTGGGGCAGACGGTGCTCGGAAATGTCCAGATTGGAAATCACTTTTATTCTCGATACCAGCGGAAAATACAACACCTTGGACATGCGATCGATCTCCCGGATAATCCCATCAATCCGATAGCGGATCCGCAAGGTCTTCTCCATCGGCTCGATGAAGACATCGCTCGCTTTGGCCAAAACCGCTTGTTTGATAATCGCATCGGTGAGCTTAATGATCGGGGCCTCTTGGGTCAGTTTTTCGATGGCGGATTTATCCATATCCCCCATCGCCTCCTTGATCAACGAGCCCTCCTCGGTTTCCTTGCTGTCTTGAATAATCTTTTCCAATTTTGTCGCTGTGCTCCCTAGGGAGTAAACCTCCAAGACCTGGGCAATGCCTTTGGGGTCGCTCATAATGGGGATGATCTTCAGGCCTTTTAAGATGTCTAAATCTTCAATGGCAAAAATATTGAGAGGATCGGACAGGGCCAGAGTCCAATGATCGCCTGTTCTGGCAATAGGAATGACCTGATACTTGAGGGCCAATTCCTGGGGGAAACTCCGCAGGATTTCTGGATTGATCTTAAGACGGGTGATATCAACGGGAGGAAGATCCAATCCTTCACTTAAGATCAAGGTCAGCTGATCTTCCTGAATCAAATTTCGCTTGACTAAAATTTTGCTGAATTCGCCGCCGAATTGTTTGTGTTCTTCTAGAGCGCGGCGAAAATCTTCTTCTTTGATGACCTGGGTGTCGATGAGTAATTCTCTGAGGCGTTCTTTTAAGGAGAACATGATTTTGTCTTATAGTACTTGTTGAGGGAATTTTTAATATCGGTTGGGGTGCTGACGAAGGTCTGGACCGAGCAGCCGGTGACGAGCTCCACGTCTTCGATGGCCTGAACGTTCAGGGGATCCACCATGGCCATGGTCAAGCTCTTTCCGATTTTATCGATGGGAATCAGACAAAACTGCCGGCACACATTTTCGGGAATCGCATTGATCACATCCGGATCGATCTCATAATTGGACAAAGGAAGATAAGGAAACCCGTATTGGCACGTTAAGGCTTGGGCAATATCTTCCTCCCGGGCAAATTTTAATTCCACCAAAATATCTCCCAGGAGCCCCCCCTGCTCTTTTTGATAATTGAGGGCCATCTCCAACTCTTCTCGATTGATCGTGCCGCGTTCTACCAAAAGTTCTCCCAAAGGCTTATTCGTCGTCTTTTTAAAATGTTTCATGCTTTAAACTCTCTATCATCAAGGACATCTCCCGAGCTGTCTTTCCCACCCTATGCCTTATGACAGACCCTGTTTCCGCCTTGCTGGAGGGCCGTTTTTAAAATCTCCTGTGCCTTCCGGATGAGCTCTGGGGCACTCGCCCCATCGAGTGGGTTCTCGGTCACCGCAAAGCTTGAGGTTAATCGTTTGTGGAGATCTTTCTCAGGGGAAAAAAGTTCTTCTATTTTTCCTCTTAATCCTTCCGCTATTTCGATTGAGTGGCGTTTATTTTTTTCCGGCAGGATCAAGACAAAGGTATGATCCCCAAACCGCGCGGCCTGATCCAAACCACTCATCGTTTCTTTCAGCAGAAATCCCAGCCTCGTCAAAACATTTTCCGCAGCCATATGGCCGAAGGCCGTATGGTAATCTTCGAAATGGTCAACGGCCATCAGGACCAATGAACAAGGCTTTTGAAAACTCGCGGCCCTTTTGATCTCCTCCGGCAGATGCCGATCGATATACGTTGTGTTGAAAAGACCGGTCAGCCGGTCCAGGGTATCGGATCTCTCGAATTCTTTTTTCAGAAGCTCATTGCTGTAAGCAATGGCAATCTGTTTGGCAATCAACTGCAAAAACTCTCGTTCCGCATTAGAACAAAGGAATTTCTTTTCATCATTGCCCGCGATCAACAATCCGTACATATTTCCTTTGGCTGATATCGGAACTAAGATAGCGTTGGGGATCGCAAATTGATTCCTGAATTCTTTGATCTCGGGACTCATGCCGGTCTGGCTGTCAATGACCATGGGTTTTTGTTTAAGAATCGCCTTACCCAAGACTCCGGAACCAAGCGTGACTTTCAGATCCCGAATGCCTTGCGCAAGGAGTTCCTCGCTTCTTTGTCCACTCACATAAAAGACGTGATACTCACTCGTCTTTTCATCCTTAAGGATCAGTCCGGCAAACGTCATGATCCCTGAGGATAGGCATTTGCCCACCCCGATTTCCACAATTTCTTTAAGCTGGGCATTTTGGGCGATGAGGTTACTGACCTCCAAAAGATTGGACAGGGTAACAACGCGCCGGTTGATTTCCGTATTAATGGTTTCGGTCGTTTGTGAAAAATTTTTTAATTCCTCGACATTGGCTTTCATCCGATGGATCATGTGGTTTAAAGCCGCCCCCAATTGGCCAATCTCGTCTTCACGAAATAGCTGGATCTCCCGGTTGAAATCTCCCTCGGCGATAAATCTTGCTTCCTGGCTGATCTTGACCATCGGTTCCACGATGTGGCAAATGATCAAAAAACCCAAAACCAAAATAAAAAAAACAATGAAGATCACCGCATAAAAAAGGGTCTTATTCTCGAACCAGGAGGAGACCCCGGGCAAAAGATATCCCAGAAAAACTAAAAAGGCGACCCCAATCAAGCCCAAGGCTATGCCCAGTTGATTTTTAATGGCGTATGTCGATAAAAGTTTTTTATCAAAAACACTGCTCATGGCGTTCGGCCTCCTTTCTTGGCTCACTTTTCCACTATACTGAAACGTTATTTCTTTG
This sequence comes from uncultured Planctomycetales bacterium, assembly GCA_964571895.1. GTDB lineage: Bacteria > Omnitrophota > Gorgyraeia > Zapsychrales > JAHFFX01 > CAZNDW01. Next base: position 7,940 of record CAZNDW010000003.1, on the reverse strand, counting down.
TCAATTTGGAATGGATTTATTATCCTTTGCCCCCACTGTTTCGTTTTGCTTTCGTCCCGTGAAAGGCAAGGCCTTTCCGGGATTAAATCCCCTGAAATCGCGAAGCGATTTCAGGGGACAAAGCGAAACAAAACGGTGGGGGGCGAAGGAGAATAAATTTCCCGTATTAAAAAACGGTCCGTCTTTTGCTTAAGTTAAGCAAAAAGCCAACCATCAAGACAAAGACCATAAAAGAACTGCGCCCATAGCTGATCAAGGGCAGCGTGATCCCCACAACCGGGAATAACCCCATCACCATTCCCACGTTGACAACCACCTGAAGCGTTAAAATGGCAACAATCCCGGCCGTCACCAGCATCCCAAATCGATCTTTCTGGTTTTGGGCAATATTCAAACCGCTGTGGGCCAAAATAAAGAAGCACCCAATCGTAACGATGGTTCCCACCAGCCCCCATTCTTCACCGATCACTGAAAAAATAAAATCGGTATGCCTCTCTGGCAAAAAATTTAATTGATTTTGGGTTCCAGCCAACCACCCTTTGCCGAACAGGCCTCCGGAACCAACCGCAATCTTCGATTGAATGATCGTGTAACCGGCCCCCAAAGGGTCGATATTGGGATTCAAAAAAACCAAAAGCCTCATCTTCTGATATCCTTTAAGAAAATACCAGATGACCGGCACAGCGCTAACGCACAGGATCATAAACCAGACAAGATATCTGTATTCCAACCCACTGGCAAAAAGAATGACGAGGAATACTCCGAATATCAAAAAAGCCGTGCCCAAATCCGGTTGTTTAAAAACAAGAGCCATCGGCAACGCTGCCATAAGAAAGGGACATACCAAATCCCCCCACACAACACCCACGCGGCTGCGCAGATTAAAGGATAAAGACGGCCGACGGTTGCTGAAGTAACGCCCCAGGGCCAGAATGAGAGCCAGCTTCATCAGCTCCGATGGCTGAAAGCTGAAGGCCCCTAGCTCCATCCACCGTTTCGCTCCCATGGCGTAGCGTCCTGCGGCCAGCACTCCCAAAAGCAACAAAACATTCAGGCCATAAAAAATATAAGCCGCATCAAAGAATTTCCTGTAATCCACCCGGCTTAAAATAAACATGAGCCCCACCCCCACCAGGGCACACAAAGACTGGTCGTAAAAGACCTCCTGTGTGACCCGGACATTCCCATAGGTCGCACTGTACAGGGCGAGAAGCCCTATTCCCATAATCATCAAGACCGCAGACCAGATGATCTTTTGTAAATGCCGGTGCATTTTATAAAATATCTTTCTCCTTAAGCCGCATTAATAAATCTCTTGCCACACGGCAGGCGTTCTGGCTGGCTCCGCCGTGCTCTAAAAACACAACAAAGGCAATCCTGTTTTTCCCGGAGCTACTATAACCAACAAACCAGGCATGCGGACTGCGGCCCTCTCCCGCCTGGGCTGTCCCGGTCTTGCCGGCTGTCAAAAGACCCGGAATCGCTAAAACATGGCCGGTTCCGGAATCATCGCTCACGACCGCTTCCAGCCCCTGCTGAAGGGGCCGAAGAGATTTTTGATCAACAGAAATCATCTGATAAGGGCTCTGGGAGACTTCTAAACCCCCTATGGATTTCACCACGTGAGGACGCACCCTTTTGCCATTTTGGGCGAGTGTAGCCATCATCTGCACCAGTTGCAAGGGAGTCGTGAGCATCTCTCCTTGCCCAATAGAAAGATTCAAGGTGTCTCCTTGATACCACGTCTTGGGATAACCGATCTTCCGGTCGCGGGGATTGGGGATCGATCCTCTGGCCTCATAAGGCAGATCCACGCTGCTTAAGGCCCCGAGTCCCAGCAGTCTGGCGTATTTTTCCATTAACTCCGGACCGACCATTAAACCGAGATGATAAAAATAAACATTGCAGGAATGGGCAATGGCCTGGATTAAATCTTGATCGCCATGCGCATGGGTGCAGCGGAATTCTCTTTCTCCCAATTTATAATAACCGTTGCAATGAAAGGTTCGATGGGGATTGATCCTGCCCTCCTTTAAAGCGCACAGCGCCACGGAAATCTTAAAGATCGAACCCGGGGGGTATTGACCGCTGATGGCCCTGTTCAAGAGGGGAGAGCCCGAATCCGAAAATGGCAAAGAAGTGCTTAGATTCGTCTTTGGAACAAAAATATTGGGATCATAGCTGGGGCTGCTGGCCACCCCTAGAATTTCGCCTGAATCCAGCGTCATCACAATAATAACTCCCCTCTGATTCCCCAATAATTCCGTAAGGGCCTGCTGGATCCGAAGATCAATGGTCAAGGTCACATCCTGGCCTTTTACAGGCTCCTTCAACCCTAAGAGCCTCACTTGTTCGCCCCGGCTGTTGATCTCAATCTGCATGCCTCCCTCTTCCCCTTTGAGGTATCGGTCGTAAAATTCTTCGACGCCGGAATATCCAATTACACTTTGAGGATTGTATCCGTAATTTTTTAATTCTTCGATTTTTGAACGGCTGATCTTGCCGACGTATCCCAAAAGATGCGCTGCTGTGTCTTTATAGGGATAAAACCGACGATAATCTTCCTGCACGAGCAATCCTGGAAAACGGAATTTATTTTCTTCAATGACAATGGCTTGGGTGCGGGTGATATCCTCTCGAACAACAACCGGAGCAAAAGAGGCATACATTTTCTGGTTGTAGGTCTCCAGCAATTTTTCTTTCTCAACCTGCAGAGTCTGACTCAAAAAATCAAATAATCCCTCGCGATCCTTCAGTTCCCCGGGAATCACCACAACCTCGAACACCTTGCGATTATCCGCCAGCAGGGCTCCATAACGATCCAAGATACGTCCCCGCTGGCCCTCCAGGGAAACAACCCGAATATGATTATTTTTGCTTAAGCTATAAAAGTACGGTCCCCGAATCAACTGAAGGTAGCCCAGGTAAAAGGCAACGAGGACAAATAAGCCGATGATGATTACACGGAGAATTTTAATACGCATCTTTTAAGATAAAAAAACGTATAACTGGCGATGAGCGTCGTCGGTATCACTTCCGGCGCCAGGACGTACCTTAAGACCTGATTGGGGTCAACGGGTGTGAACAAGGAATACAACGCCCACACAACAAGCACCTGGAACATGCTTAGGGAGAAGGCCAGAAGAATACGGAACGAATACGCGCTGGTATGAAAAAGATATTTCCGGACAATGGTCGTCAGGAAGGCACAGAGGACAAACGCAAAGGTGTAGAGGCCAAAGGCATGTAAACCAAAGCTGTCTTTCAAGACCCCCGCCGTAAAAGCGGTGAGCAGACTGTAGCGTATCCCCAGATAGAGATTAAAGAAGACAATCAAAAGGAGCAAAAAATTAGGCTTAAACCATGAGCCTAAAAGATGGAACAAAAAGAACTCGAGAAAGAAAAAGCCCAAAGTCAATCCGGCAATACAAAGCACTCTTCTCATTTTTTGATCACAATGACTTCTTCCAGCTGCGAGAACACAACCGCCGGCTCGACCAGACACTCTAAGCCCGGCGAGCTCTGGCTCTCATAGACCGCCACAACTGTTCCGATTAACAAACCTTCCGGAAAAGAGGAGCTCAAATGCGAAGTGATAACACTGTCTCCTTTTTGGATACCGGCTTTGGGGGAAAGATACCGCATCCGACACAATCCCTGCAAAGATCCGGACACAAGACCGCCCTCTCTGGAGGTTTGCCCCAAAGCGGCCACACTGAAGTTGGGATCGCTTAAGAGAATCACCTTGCCTGTCGAGGAGGCCACCTCGGCAATTTTTCCCACAACCCCCAAAGGACTCACAACCGGCATCCCGACTTCCAGGCCGTCCCGCTTTCCCTTATCAATGATCAGGACCGCATTCCAATTGGAAGGATCACGGCCAATCACCGTTGCCACCACAGAGGAAAACATCAAATTCCGTTTGAACTCCAAAAGTTTTTCGTAGCGTTTGTTTTCAATCAAGACCTCTTGCAGGCCGACCAAACGGGATTTCAAAGCCTCATATTCTTTTTTAAGCTCTTGGTAGTCGCGGAATGTCTTGTGGTAGAAAATGATTTTTTTTATTTCTTGTAAAGGAAACGAGATGATCTTTAGAGGAAGGCTGATTTTTTCGACGAGTTGGAGTTTGAAGGAGTTGAATGCGGGAGAAGGTCTCAGAACAAAAAGGAAGGGAATAACAAGGATCAGCCCATAGACTAATAACTTTTGTTTTCTTTTAGACACACTTCAGCGCTCAAGAAGGGGATGGATTTCAAAAGTCAAATTTCGTAGGGACAAGAAGCCGCTTTCTTAAGCGGTGAGGCATATTCAAGGTCTGGCCGGTTCCTAAAACAACGGCGGTCAAGGGATCATCGGCAATATGGACCGGGAGCCCGGTCTCTTCAGCAATCCGTTTATCAAGACCCCGCAACAACGACCCGCCGCCGGCCATCACAACGCCCCGGTCAATAAGATCGGCCGCCAGCTCCGGTGGTGTGTGTTCCAGGGTCACCTTCGAGGCATCCACAATGGCCTGGATGGGATCATGCAGCGCCTCCCGAATCTCGACCGAAGTAATCGTAATGGTTTTCGGTAAGCCGGCAATAAGATCCCGGCCGCGCACATCCATGGTCAATTCCTCCTCCAGTGGATAAGCAGAACCAATGCGGATCTTGATCTCCTCCGCCGTGCGTTCCCCGATCATAAGGTTATAGGTCTTTCGAAGATACTCCATGATCGCCACATCCATCTCATCACCCGCCACTTTGATGGATTTTGCGTACACAATTCCCCCCAACGAGATCACGGCAAATTCCGTCGTGCCGCCGCCGATGTCCACAATCATATTCCCTGCCGGCTCATCGACCGGAAGCCCCACCCCGATGGCCGCGGCCTTGGGTTCCTCAATCAGCATCACCGACCGCGCATTGGCCCGCTCGGCCGAATCCTTCACGGCCCTCTTTTCCACCTCCGTGATTCCCGAAGGCACGGCAATGACAACCGCCGGACGCACCAGCAATTTCCGCGGCTGGGCCTTCCTCATAAAATACCGCAGCATGGCCTCCACGACTTCAAAATCCGAAATGACCCCGTCCTTCATCGGACGGATGGCCACGATATTACCCGGGGTGCGGCCCAGCATCTTCTTGGCTTCATCTCCTACAGCAATCACTTGGTTAGTTTCTTTTTGGATGGCAACCACCGAAGGCTCACACAAAACGACTCCCTCGCCTTTGATGTACACCAGGGTTGTGGCGGTCCCCAGATCAATACCCATGTCATTGGAGAAAAGCCCTAAGATATAATTCACTAATTTTTTGATGAGCTTAACGGCTTTGTGGGGCATGAGATTCCTTAAGATTTGGCTTTCGAGGTTAAAGACGGGATAGCGTATGGATAACGTAAGACCCCATAATATACGAAAAGAAAATTGCTGTCAATTCAAAATTTTCTTTGGCGATCTTTAGCGTAAGCTAGCGCCCAGCCCTCTAAGATCCCGGACAAAACGTGGATAAGATTTGCGGATACATTCTATATCTTTAACCCTCACACCCACTTTTAAGCCTAAGACACAAAACGACATGGCCAGGCGGTGATCCCGATGAGGATCTAAAAGGCATCCTTCCTTATAATTGGGCTGGGGATGGATCACCAGGCTGTCGGGTTTCGGGATGACTTTTGCCCCTATCTTGATAAGTTCCTGAGTGAGGTCCCCCATGCGATCGGATTCCTTCATCCGCACATGCCCAATATCCGAGAGCCGCGTCGGCCCCTTGGCAAAGAGCGCCAGAATGGCCATAATGGGCACAAGGTCCGGACAATCCTTCAGAGAAAAATTCCCTCCGCAGAGATGAAATGATCCCATAATCGTGATCCCCTGTTTTGTTTGGGCGAACTTAACGCCCATGCGGCGCAAGAATCCAAGGATACGCCCATCCGCTTGAATAAGATCATCGTTGAAAGAACCCCTCAAGACCAACCTTGATTTCACAAGCGTCCCCGCCGCCAGAAAGAACGCTGCCAGCCCATAATCGGCCGGGACGATAAAATTCTTTAATCCCTGATATTTTTGGTTTCCTTTAATATAAAAACCAAAACGGTTTTTGGGGATTATGATGACTCCGGCCTTTTTTAAGATCTGCTGAGTCATCGTGATATACGGTTCCGAGACCACGGTCTTCCCGGTCACCTTAAGAAGCGTATCTTTGGGAAGAGACGGACAGGCAATTAAAAAGGCAGAAATAAACTGGGAGCTGAGAGAACCATCGATCTCCACACAGCCGCCCCGCAGACGCCCCTCCAGCTTTTGGATCGGCACCCTTTCTTCGGCTCCCTTTCCCTTAATAGAAACTCCCATGTTCCTTAAGGTTTGGATCAGATAACGATTGGGCCTTCTTTGAAGGGTCCCCTCCCCAACGATCAAAGACTTGCCTTCGTACAAAGAGATGAGCGGCAGAAGAAAGCGCAAAACGGTACCGGATTCCCCGACATTGATCTTTCTGATCCGCAAAGGATTCCTCAAGGCATCGACCTGATAGAGGCGGGGGGTCTTTCGCTTGATCCGCACCCCCAGGGCCTTTGCCACGCCGATCGCCACACGGACATCATCCCCATCGGAAGGATTCACAATGGTCGAATGTCCCCCCCGAGAGGCCACAATAAACGCCCGGATAGAATAGGACTTCGAAGAAGGTACGGATAATTCCCCTTTTAAGGAATCCGTCTTCTTAATCGTTAAAATCATTTCTTGGGAACGACTTGATCGTTTTTACGGACCTTCGCGGTGGAAAAAGGGGAGATAAAATCTGCCGCAGACATTTCGGGCTGGACACGAGAAACTTTCACATCTCCTAAATATTCTTTGCCGCGGTAGACCGAGAGGACAAGCCCCTGCACGACGCCCTGTTTTTCGCCGAGGTTAAAAATGAGAAACTCATTTTCCTTGTCGACGCTCAACACCCGTCCTTCGGGAAGATCTTGGGGGGCGACCACAATCTTTTCCAATTCAATTTCTTTGACGGCCCGGTTTTCGGAGGGCGTACTGGGCAAGGGTTGGGCGGGAGGAATCTCAGGAGAAGATGACGGCTCACTCCCCGAAGCCTCGGGACTAGCCGGCTGCGGAGCGGCCTCTTGCTGGATCTTCTTTTCTAAATCACCCTGAAGCTGTTGAATCTTTTCCTGGAGGCCCTGACTGGCACCCTCCAGCTCCTTAACCCTATTTTGGTGGGTGGTCAGTTGGGCTTCCAAAGAAGCGGTTTTTTCTTTATAAGAATTTAATTGCTGGGTGAGGGTATTTCGAATCCCTTCTTTGGATTTATTTTCATTCTCCAGGGCCTCGCGCAGGTTTTCATTTTCTTTTTTGGATTCTTCTCTTAAACCCTTTTCCAGCTCGAGATTATCCATGAGATCATTGATTTTCTCGTCCGCTTCTTTATTTTTCTCTTCCAGGAGAAAGGCCTGCTTTTTGGCCTCTTTTAATTCCGCCTGCAGCTTGGCCTCCTGGGTTTTCAACTGTTCGAGGCTGGCCTCAGCCACTTTCCTTAATTCCGTTTCTTTCTGTAGAAAGAACAAGGCAATTCCTGACAAAGACAAAAGGACAATAGTAATCACCGCCAGGAAAACTGTGAGTGTTCTGCCTCCGGTATTCATGATTGAACTCCTTTTTTCAAGGATCATTAGGATATTGGGGGCCATAGAATTTTTGAGTAATAGGTATTATAAAGAAAAAGACTTGTAAGTAAAGGAATTCTTGGAAAATTTACCCATTCGCCAGAAAGCCATGTCCGTAAGGGCATGGATGAATGGCTTTCTGGCTCAGGGTGAAACCCTGAAACAAAAGAAACCACGACCGTCAGGTCGTGGAGTTTCACAAAAATTCTGGAGGCGGCACCGATGAAAACTCAAGGTATTTTGTGGTCTTCGGATGAAAAAATCCCAAACCCTGCGCATGCAAGGCTAGG
>CAZNDW010000002.1:37552-44589 GCA_964571895.1 uncultured Planctomycetales bacterium | reverse complement strand
ACTTGGGTTCACTGGGTTGTTTTCAATATTCCCCCAATGGAAAAGATTGAAGAGAACAGCCGCCCCGGCCCGCAGGGAATCAATGACTTTGGGCGTTTGGACTACGGCGGGCCGTGTCCCCCCAGTGGAACGCACCGGTACTTTTTCAAAATCTATGCGTTGGATACGAAACTCGATCTGAAAGAAGGAATCACCAAGGCTGATTTGGAAAAAGCCATGAAAGGTCATATCCTCGATCAGGCCGAGTTGATTGGCCTCTATAAAAAGAGAAGATGAGGACCTAAATGGCGGGGCCCCAAACAACCCGAAGACAAAAAGATATCGCCCGGATGATGCGTGAGCGAGATGCTGCCAGAGTGGAGCGCATTAAAACACAGAAAAAAAAGGGTTTTTTAAGAAAAAGGTTATGATATAATCCAACTCATATATTTTAGGCAAGGATTGTCGTAAAGATACTTTTCGATGAGCGATTGGGTGAAATATCTTCATTCCTCCATTGGCAAAAAGCAGATTGTGGCCGCAACCGGGCTTTTGTTGATCGTCTTTGTGATTGCGCATCTGGCCGGGAATTTGTTCCTATACGCCGGGCCGCAGGCCTTCAACGATTACGCCCAAAAAATCACCGGCCTGCGGCCCGCTTTATATATTTTTGAAATAGGGCTTCTTTTTGTCTTTGTGATTCATCTATGGATCACGGCGCTTTTGGTCATGGAAAATTGGCGTTCGCGTGGGCAACGCTACAGCATCTATCGGCCTTCCGAGGAGAGGTCGTTGGCCGCGCGGCTGATGCCGTATACCGGAACGATTATTTTTCTTTTCGTGATCTGGCACTTGGTGGATTTTACCTTCGCCGATCGCACCGGGCCGCGAACCGTGATGCCGGACGGCCAATCCCTGGGTTTGTACGCCATTGTTTATAACTCGTTTTCCAATCCTTGGCACAGCCTTGGTTATATCGTGGCGATGGTGGCATTGGGATTTCATCTGACTCATGGCCTTCAAAGTTTCTTCCAAACGTTCGGGTTCCATCATCCTCAATACACCCCTTTAATCCAGAAGATCAGCAATGCCTTGGGCGTCCTCATGGCCTTTGGCTACAGCACCATACCGGTTTACGTTCTTATGGACAGTTTGAAATACCGGATGTGAATTTTATGGACCAACAACTGGATGCCAAAATTCCGGCAGGACCTCTCAAAGACAAATGGACAAAGCACAAACTCCATCTGAAGCTCGTCAGCCCGGCCAATAAAAGAAAATACACGATTCTGGTCGTTGGCACAGGCTTGGCCGGAAGTTCTGCGTCCGCCTCGCTCGCGGAGCTTGGTTATCGCGTGAAGGTCTTCTGCCTTCAAGACAGCCCCCGGCGGGCCCACAGCATCGCGGCTCAAGGAGGAATCAACGCCGCAAAAAATTATCGAAACGATGGGGACTCCATCGAACGCTTGTTTTACGATACGATCAAAGGCGGGGATTTCCGTTCGCGGGAGGCTAATGTTTACCGCTTGGCGGAAGTCAGCAATGCCATCATTGATCAATGCGTGGCGCAGGGGGTGCCCTTTGCCCGTGAGTACAGCGGTTATCTCGACAATCGCTCGTTTGGGGGGGCACAGGTTTCGCGCACCTTTTACTGCCGCGGCCAGACGGGACAGCAGCTTCTTCTGGGCGCTTACAGTGCTTTGATGAAAGAAGTCGCCAAGAAAACCGTAGAGCTTTATCCTCGGCGAGAGATGCTGGATTTGGTTGTGATCAACGGGCGTGCCAGCGGAATCGTCTGCCGCAATCTGGTCGATGGAGCGATTGAATCCTATAGCGGGGATGCGGTGATTTTGGCCACGGGCGGCTATGGGAATGCGTTTTATCTTTCCACCAACGCCAAGGCCTCCAACGCGACCGCCATCTGGCGGGCGCACAAAAAGGGGGCGTTTTTCGCCAATCCTTGTTTTACGCAGATTCATCCCACCTGCATTCCGCTCCATGGAGAATATCAGTCCAAGCTGACTTTGATGAGCGAAAGTTTGAGAAACGACGCCCGCGTCTGGGTTCCCCAAAAATCCCGAGATCAAAGACTTCCTTCCGAGATTCCAGGAGCGGAACGCGACTACTTCTTGGAAAGAAAATATCCGACCTTTGGAAACCTTGTGCCGCGGGATCTCGCCTCCCGCGCCCTCAAAGAGGAGTGCGATGCGGGCCGGGGGGTTGGAGCAACGGGTTTGGCCGTGTATCTCGATTTGTCTGAAGCGATTGAGCGGCTGGGGCTGGATCTGATCAAAGAGCGCTACGGCAATCTTTTTGATATGTACGAAAAGATTACCGGTGTTAATCCCTATCAAGAGCCCATGATGATTTATCCGGCGATCCATTACACCATGGGCGGTTTGTGGGTGGATTACAATTTGATGAGCAATCTGCCGGGGCTTTTTGTCTTGGGCGAGGCCAACTTTTCTGACCACGGCGCCAACCGTCTGGGAGCAAGCGCGCTGATGCAAGGATTGGCTGATGGCTATTTCATCATCCCTTACACGATCGGTGATTATCTGGCCGGCACCACATCTTTTTCGACCAATACCGACCATCCGGAATTCCAGAAATCAGAAGAAGACATCAGCCAGCACACCCAGAGGCTCCTTGCTGTCAGAGGCAAACGGACCGTGGATGATTTCCACAGACAGCTTGGCCGGCTTCTTTGGGACAAATGCGGTATGACCAGAAATGAGGAAGGATTAAAAGAGACCCTCAGGGCGATTCCTCAAATCCGTGAGGAGTTTTGGAAGAATGTGAGGGTGCTGGGGAGCCATGAGGAATTCAATCAAAGCCTGGAGAAGGCGGGCCGGGTGGCGGATTATCTGGAGTTCGCCGAGCTTCTGGTCGCGGATGCGCTTGATCGACGAGAATCCTGCGGCGGGCATTTCCGGGAAGAGTTTCAAACGTCCGAGGGAGAACCCTTGCGCAACGATCAGGAATTCGCTTACGTGGCGGCGTGGGAATTTAAAGGAATGGCGAAATCCCCCGCGCTTCATAAAGAGCCGTTGGTTTTTGAAGAGGTACAATTGACACAACGGAGTTATAAATGAGTTCCAAAATCAACCTCACCCTCAAAATCTGGCGGCAAAAAAATCATGCCTCCCCCGGGCGTTTTGAAACCTACCGGGCCGAGGCTATGGACACGGACATGTCCTTTCTGGAAATGCTGGATGTCGTCAATGAACGGCTGAACCAAGAAGGCAAAGACCCGATTGCCTTTGATCACGACTGCCGCGAGGGGATTTGCGGGACATGCGGCGCGGTCATCAACGGTCAGCCCCACGGGCCTTTGAAGGGAACAACGCTCTGCCAGCTTCACATGCGCCATTTTAAAGACGGCCAGACGCTCGTTGTTGAACCGTGGCGCGCTCGGGCCTTTCCGGTCATCAAAGATTTAGTAGTGGATCGAAGCTCCTTTGATCGGGTGATGGCCGCTGGCGGGTTTATCTCTGTTAGAACCGGTCAGGCCCCGGAGGCCAGCGCCATTCCGGTTGCCAAACCTCACGCGGAATCAGCCATGGATGTGGCCTCCTGCATCGGCTGCGGCGCGTGCGTGGCCGCGTGCCCCAACGCTTCCGCCATGCTTTTTGTAGCGTCCAAGGTGAGTCACTTCAGCCTTATTCCCCAAGGACAAATAGAGAAGACCACCCGCGTTTTGAATATGGTGGAGCAGATGGACAAAGAAGGTTTCGGCAACTGCTCCAATGAGTATCTCTGCGAAGCCGCGTGCCCCAAAGAAATCAGCGTCGCCCATATTGCCCGGATGAATCGTGAATACTTTCACGCCGTGAAGTCCGGCTAGCCATAGGATATTCCTTAATAAATATGTTTTCCTCAATCACCAAAGAAACCATTCTCAAATACGACATTCCCGGCCCGCGCTACACGAGTTACCCGACGGCACCGGAGTGGTCGACGCAGGTGAAGGGGCCTTTGTATCGGGCCAAACTGCTTGATTTGGCGAAAAGCGACAAAACCTTGTCGGTCTATATCCATATTCCCTTTTGTCAAAGCCTTTGTTATTTTTGTGCCTGCACCGTTGTCATTCGAGAACACAACGAAAAATACGCGGACGAATACCTGAATTCCCTTGAAAAAGAAATGGACATGGTGTGTCGTCTCCTTGGAAAACGAAAAACAATCCGTCAGCTTAACTGGGGTGGAGGGACACCCAATTATCTGTCAGGGAATCAGATGAAGAGGCTTTTCACGAAAATCCAACAGAGCTTTGAGATTGATTTTCAGGGTGAGATTGCCGTTGAGATTGATCCCCGTACCATTGATCGCCATCAAGTCCAAACGTTGAGGGCCTTGGGGTTCAATCGGATTTCCTTAGGGGTTCAAGATTTTGATTCCAAAGTTCAAAACGCCGTCCATAGGATTCAGCCCTTTGAGATGGTCCGGGATGTAACCGGATGGTGCCGGGAGTTGAATTTTCATTCGATCAATTATGATCTCGTCTATGGGCTTCCTCATCAGAGCGGGGAGAGTTTTAAAACCACTTTGGAAAAAGTCATCCGCCTTAAGCCGGACCGGATTGCCCTGTACAGCTTTGCCTATGTCCCGTGGCTTAAGAAACATCAGAATAAGTTAGAGCCAGAGACGTTGCCCGGCAATGACGAGAAGCTGGAGATTTTTTTTCAGGCGCGGGAGCAATTTTTAAAGAACGGTTATCAGGCGATCGCCATGGATCATTTCGCGCTGGAAACCGACGAGCTCGCCAAGGCGTTTCAGGAAGGGAGTTTATACCGCAACTTCATGGGATACACGGTCAAGCCCGCCGATGAGTTTTTGGGATTCGGCGTTTCGGCCATTGGATTTTTTGAAGAGACCTTTGTCCAAAATTATAAAACTTTACCGCAGTATTACCGAAGCCTGCGTAACGATGAGCTACCCGTTGAGCGGGGAAAGACATTGTCTTTAGATGATCAAATGCGCCAATGGGTTATCAGTCAATTGATGTGCCGTTTTGAGATCGACCGGAGGGAGTTTCAAAAAAGGTTTTCCGTGGATTTCGATCGTTATTTTGCCGAAGAGAAAGAGCATCTCGATCGGTGTGTTTCGGATGGGCTGCTTGTTTTATCCAACGGCAAGGTTCAAGCAACCAACTTGGGAAAAATTTTCATCCGCAATGTGTGCATGGGATTCGATTGGTATCTGCGTCAAAAAAACGCCCACCGGTCGTTTTCGAGGACGGTGTAGAGAAGTCACAAAGTCACCAGTCACATGTCACAAGAAAGAAAAGCTGCCTATGGAATCGGTTCTCCGAGAACGCCATTTATGGGATTTACTGGTGACTTGTGACCTTGTGACCTTTCAGGAAAATTATGGTTGTTCATGAAGGTATCCACTCGAATGACCCAATCCCTTCTCCTCCAGGCTTTTCAAGGCACCAATACAACCATTCCCGTCTGGTTCATGCGCCAGGCGGGCCGTTACCTTCCCCAATACCAAGCCTTAAGAAAAAAATACTCCCTTAAGGAGATGTTTCGTCATCCGGAAATCGCGGCAACGGTGACGGTGCTGCCGGTTAAGGAACTGAAGGTCGATGCCGCCATTTTGTTTGCCGATATTCTGACGCTGCCCTCCGCAATGGGTTTTGACATCCGCTTTGACAAAGACAACGGACCGCTGGTAAAAAACCCACTGACAAAGCCGAGTGATGTTGAGGCGATTCACGATTTTGCGGACTTGAGTTACATCCGTGAAATCGTGGCCTTGGTCAATCAACGGCTGCCAGAGGACATCCCGCTCATTGGTTTTGCGGGATCGCCTTTTAGCGTCGCCTGTTATTTATTGGAAGGCGCAGCGCCCCTGTGGGGCCCATCGGCCCTTGGTTTCAACAAGGCCCTTCATTTCATCGAGAGGGAGACGGTTGCTTTTCACAAACTGATGCGGGTCCTGACTCAAAACACCATCCGTTACCTTCATCTGCAGAAGGACGCCGGGATTAAAGTATTTCAAATCTTTGACACCTGGGCGGGTTTGCTGCGGCCGGCGGATTATGCCCGCTGGGTTTTTCCCTATGTTCAGGAAATTTTTCAAGGGGTGGATTTGCCTTCGATCTACTATGTCAAGAATTCGCATCCTCTCCTCGCCTTCATGGAAAGATCCGGCGCCGATTTCTTGAGTGTATGCCAGAGTGTGGTCTTGGGTCACAATTCCCTTTTGGAGAAAACCGACAAAGGCATTCAGGGAAATTTGTTTAACGGTTTGCTTTATGCCGACAACAAAACTTTAGAAAAAGAAATCCGGGATGTTTTAATGGGGGTGCGGCATTATAAACGCTACGTTTTTAACTTAAGCCACGGCGTCTTGCCGGATGCGGCGGTCGACACATTGAAATTTATTGTAGATCACGTTCATGAGTTTGATTGGATGAGGAAAGATGACCGAGTTAAAATTTGAGGCTGGGCGCAAAAATATTCTCATCATCGGCGGGGGAATCAGCGGATTGAGCGTTTTGCATTATCTGAAAAAAAGATACGCGGACTCCCTGGGCGTAAAGATCCTTTTGTTAGAAAAGACCGCCCGCTTGGGAGGCACGATCCAAACCGAGCGCCATCAGGATTCGATCTTTGAATATGGTCCCAATGGATTTTTGGAAAGAGAAGAGACAATGGAGCTGGCCAAGGAGTTAGGACTGGAAGGGGCATTGGTCACCGCTAATCCTGAAACCCGTCAGAAATTTCTTTTGATCAAGGATCGGCTGCATTTGATCCCTACGGGAATAATCAGCCTTTGGCAATTCCAACCTTTATCCCTGTCGGACAAAGGACGCATTCTACTCGAGCTTTTTATCCAACGAGGCGACCATCCCGAGGAGACCGTTTACGAGTTCGGTCAAAGGCGTTTTGGGGAAGGTTTTTCCAAAGTCTTTTTAGATCCCCTGGTCACTGGCATCTATGCGGGGGATGTTTATCGGTTAAACATGAAATCGGCCTTTCCGCGCATTTATGAGACTGAACAAAAATATGGCTCCCTGCTTAAAGGGCTGATCAAAAGGCCTGCCC
>CAZNDW010000002.1:0-37452 GCA_964571895.1 uncultured Planctomycetales bacterium | reverse complement strand
GGCCTGCCCGACCCAGTCGCGAGGCGAGTGGTCCTCCTCGCGGCTTTTCCAAAGAGCGTTTGATGTCTTTTCAGAAAGGGATGTCGCAGCTTATGGATGCTTTTTGTGCCCGTTACCAAGAGCTTATCCGGTTGAATCAAGAGGTGCATGCCATCCGTTTTACTGGGGATCAATTTTTTGTCCATACCCAAGACGGAGATCACCGGGCCGATTGTCTTTTTCTATGCACGCCGGCCTACGCGGCAAGCCGGATCGTCCAGAGTTTTAACCCCAACCTTTCGTCCTTATTGAATAAAATTGAATATGCCCCGGTGGCGGTGATAGGGCTGGTTTATCGCAAAGACCCGTTGGCGAGAATTCCCAACGGCTTTGGATATCTTGTCCCATCCTCAGAGAAGAAAGAGGTTTTGGGAGTCCTTTTTGAAAGTCAAATTTTCCCTGGCCGTAGCGCCCCCCCGCACATTGTGGTTCGAGTGATGCTGGGGGGGGCGCGTTACCCTTCGATCCTTGCCAAAACGAAAGAAGAACTGGTCGCCTTGGCGAAAGAGGAGATCCATGCCCGCTTGAGGATCAAAGACGAGGCGGTTTTTGTTTTCACAAAATTATGGCCGAAGGCCATTCCTCAATATAATAGCCAGGACCTTCCAGTACGGGCCACCATCTCCAAAGAGCTCGTTAATCTCAAGGGTTTTCATCTTGTTTCAAACTATATGGATGGGGTTTCCTTGAACGACTGTGTGCGGAAAGCTAAAACAACCGTTGAGCAAATTCAGATGTAGGGGGAGGAAAGCAAAGGACTTGTATTCTTAATAAAGTAGCGTAAAATAAAAGGCGCTTTTTATGGTCAAAGAAGGTCTTCGCAATCCCAAAGAGCTGACGATGCCGATCAGAACCAACGACATCCAATGGTCCACCATTTATAAAGACATGACGGCCAAGGGCCTCAAATTGTCTTTTCTGGTCAATCGCCAGTGCACGCTGGCCAAAGATCAATACACGGCGACCGCCCACGACAATTTTTCGGCGCTGGCCATTGCGATCCGCGATCGCCTTGTGGAACGCTGGATTACCACTCAGCAGGAATATCATCGAAAAAATAAAAAGAGGGTTTATTATCTTTCCATGGAATTTCTCATCGGGCGGCTGTTGGGAAATTATATCCTCAATCTGGGATTGGCCCAAGAAGTCAAAGAAGCCATGGAGGGGATGGGATTTAATCTTGAGGAATTACGGGATCAGGAGGTGGACGCGGGACTCGGCAACGGCGGTCTGGGGAGGCTCGCGGCCTGTTTTCTGGATTCGATGGCCACCTTGGGGATCCCAGCGCACGGCTACGGCATCCGTTACGATTATGGCATCTTCAATCAGAAAATCGAGAATGGCCATCAAGTGGAAACCCCGGATGAGTGGCTGCGCCTGGGCAATCCCTGGGAATTTGCCCGTCCGGAGTATTCGGTCAAAGTTCATTTTTTCGGCCATACCCAAACCTATCAAGACCGGTACGGGCGTCTGCGTTTTGAATGGATCAATACCCAAGATGTTTTGGCCATGCCGTATGATATTCCGATCCCCGGATACAAGAACAATGTGGTCAATACCTTAAGGCTTTGGTCCGCCCGAAGCAGTGAGGAATTTGACTTGGAATATTTTAATGACGGTGATTATGAAAAAGCCGTTTACCAGAAGATGTTTTCTGAAAATATCTCAAAGGTCTTGTACCCCAATGACGATGTCAGCCAGGGACGGGAATTGAGGCTCAAGCAGGAGTATTTCTTTACCGCGGCATCGATTTCCGATATCATCCGCCGCTTCAAATCGGAGAATACCGACTTTAAGACCTTTCCCGAGAAGGCGGTGATCCAGCTCAATGACACCCATCCCGCTTTGGCAATCGTTGAGCTGATGCGCATCTTAATCGATCGGGAAGACCTCCAATGGGACACCGCCTGGGAGATCGTGACCAAGAGCTTTGCCTATACCAACCACACCTTGATGCCCGAGGCCTTAGAGACCTGGCCGGTCAATTTAATCGAAAAGCTGCTGCCGCGGCATCTGCAGATCATCGATGAGATCAACAGCCGTTTTTTAAAAGAGGTGGAGAACCGATTTCCGGGAGATCCCAGCCGATGGCAGCGCATGTCGATCATTGAAGAAGGTTCCCCCCGCAGGATCCGCATGGCCCATCTGGCCATTGTGGGGAGCTTTTCCATCAACGGGGTCTCGGAGCTGCATTCCGATCTTTTAAAGACGCGGTTGTTCAAGGATTTCTATGAATTGTATCCTTCCAAATTTAACAGTAAAACCAATGGCATCACCCAGCGCCGCTGGCTCTTAAAGTCCAATCCGAATTTATCGGACCTGATTACCGGGGCAATCGGTGAACAATGGATTACGGATTTGGATTGTCTTTCGAAGCTTTTGGATTTTATCCCTCAAGCCGACTTCCAGAGGCGCTGGCAGGAAATCAAGATGCATAACAAAAAAAGCCTCGCCCATTACATCGAGAAGACCATGCACGTTTCAGTCAATCCTGCTTCCCTTTTTGATGTTCAGATCAAACGCATTCATGAATATAAACGACAGCTCCTTTTTTGTTTTTACATCATTTCCCAATATTGGGAGCTCAAACACAAACCCGAAAATTTTAAGGTGCCGCGCACATTTATTCTGGGAGGGAAGGCCGCCCCCGGGTATTTTATGGCCAAGCTGATCATTAAATTCATCAACTCTGTGGCGGAGGTGATCAATCGCGATAAGGCCGTCAAAGATTTCCTGAAGGTGATTTTTATGGAAAATTACCGGGTCTCGCTGGCCGAAAAGATCTTTCCGGCCAGTGATCTGTCCGAGCAGATATCGATGGCCGGGACCGAGGCCTCCGGAACGGGAAACATGAAATTCATGCTGAGTGGGGCGCTGACCGTTGGGACCTGGGACGGCGCTACGATCGAAATCGCTGAGGCGGTGGGGGAGGAGAACATCTTTATTTTCGGACTCAAGACCCCGGAGGCGGAAGCCCTCAAGCACAAAGGCTATCATCCTAAGGAGTACATTGATCGCTCCTCCTTTCTCAAGGAGATTTTTCATCTGCTAAAGAGCGATTTCTTTTCGCCCTCGGAACCAGGGGTTTTTCAGCCCATTTATCAGTCCCTGATGGACCATGATCCTTTCCTCATCTGCGCGGATTTTGAGGCCTACCGGGCCGTTCAAGGCAGGATTGATCAGGCTTATCAAGATCAGGCGGGCTGGACCCAAAAGGGCATGATCAACGTTGCCAAATCCGGACGATTTTCCAGCGACCGTACGATCCGAGAATACGCCCGGGATATCTGGAACGTGCCGGTCAACACCCGGCCTTCCCCTTAAGGCGATGACGGACTTCAAGAAGAATAGATCCCATCTGGGCAAACTTATTTCCCAGGCGCTTAAGGAGGATATTGGTCAAAGGGACATCACGACCGACTTATTGATTCCCCCGGGGCAGGTTTCCCGAGGGGTGATTCTTGTTAGGGAAGCCGCTACCCTTTGCGGTTTGGAAATCGCCGAAAGGGTCTTTAGAAAATTGGATCCTCATTTGAATTTCAAGCCCTTAAGAAAAGACGGGGATGAGGTCTCGGCCCATACGGTGATCGTCCGTTTAAGAGGAAAAACCCGCGCCATTTTGTCCGCCGAGCGGGTCGCGTTAAATTTTTTGGGTCATCTCTCCGGCATTGCGACGAAAACCAAAACGTTCGTGAAGAAAGTTTATCCGTATAAAGCCGTTATCCTGGACACCCGGAAAACAATCCCCACGCTGCGGTGGCTCCAGCGTTTTGCTGTTCGCTGCGGCGGAGGGCACAACCATCGCTTCAGCCTCGATCAGATGGTGCTCATTAAAGATAATCATTTAGCCGCCTTAGGGAGTGTTGATCTTTCCGGAGTCATTGGGAGCATCAGGTCGCAGAGTTCAAAACCGGTGGAAGTGGAAGTGACGAATCTTCATCAATACCAAGAAGCCCTCGAGGCTCGACCGGATATGATTTTGTTGGATAACATGAGTATTGGAGAGATTAAAAAGGCCTTAGGCCTGGCCCGTCGTTTTAAAAAAACCGAAAGACCTTTGCTGGAGGCCTCCGGAGGGATTGAGCTAAGCAACGTCCGGCAGATGGCCCAAACCGGAGTTGCGGCCATCTCGGTGGGGGCCCTCACGCACTCTTTGAGATCGATTGACATGTCGTTGGAGCTCTTGAAATGAGACCTTTAGGGAGTTTTCGTTGTTTTGTCTTTTTCCTGATGATGTTCTTGTCGGTTCGGTTGACTCATGCGGAATCCACCAACACCGAATCGACCGATGCCCCATTGCCAGAAACGATTCCCTCTCCTGAACAGGAGCCCCTCCAGGAAAAATCACCCCTCAGCACAGCTCAGCCATCCCAATTGGAGGAGTCGCAATCCGTGATCTTCGATGATCGGATGCTCTTAGAGGGTTACACCCAAAAATATAAGGACGCCTCCCGAGAAACGATTTTGGCGATGATTAAAGACGACACCTTAACTCCCTATAAAGGCGCCGCTGCTGTGCGTGTTTTTAGGGAGCATTTTAGTCTGGAGGTCTTTTCTAAAGAAAAAAATCGCATCGAGAAAATTTTACTGCAGCGCTTGAATCGCACAAACTCTCCTTTCGTTGAGGTGGAAATCCTGCACACGTTATGCGTTATGGATCGGTATCAATATTTTGCCTCCCTGGTTCCGGTCCTTATTCAAAAGATGGATCATTACAATGACGCCGTCAATGAGTTGGCGTATGCTGGCTTGGTGGATATCATTGAGGCGGGGCATAACCGTAGACGGGAGGCAAGGATCGTTTTTAATACCTTACGCAAGACCCTCTTTTTAAGCCGCAAAAAGCTGGTTGGAATCAAAGAGCCTTCTTCCCGATTGAAACAGAAACTTGAACTTTTACGGTGGTCCATCAAGATTCTGGACATTCAGGAGCTCAAACGCCTTCCCAAGGAAGTCATCAATCTCTTGTGAAACTCCACGACCTGACGGTCGTGGTTTCTTTTGTTTCAGGGTTTCACCCTGAGCCAGAAAGCCATTCATCCATGCCCTTACGGACATGGCTTTCTGGCGAATGGGTAGATGGGGAAAGAGCCTCATATCCCCATCATTTTTTAAGAGAATCATAGAAACGATTTTTTAAAAAATATGTTTGACAGGAAAACCAGGGAAAGGTATACTTACGCTCGCAATGACGGGGTTAAAGCAAATGAGTGGAGGACGTCGTGGGTAAGGTTGTCCCACGATTTTTTTATTTTCCATTGCTCATGGGCTAGATTTTTTCAGAAACAACCGTACAAGGAGGTTAGTTGGTATGGCCAGAGGTAAAGTCAAATGGTTCAACAATCAAAAAGGGTATGGTTTTATAACTCCAGAGAACGGAAATGATGTCTTCGTCCATTATTCGGCCATTCAAGGGGACGGCTATAAGACCCTGGAAGAAGGTCAGGAAGTGGAATTTGACATTGTTAAAGGTGACAAAGGAGAGCAAGCCACCAACGTGGTCAGAAAATAGCTTTTGTGTATTGCTGGCTGATTTTGATTGGCAAAAAGACCTGTCTTGAGGACAGGTCTTTTTGTGTTGAGTATGAGGAAACTTAAAAACCAGATGCATAGACTCGGCATTAAAGAGGAGGACATTGAGGAGAATTTCATCCGTTCCTCCGGGCCCGGAGGACAGAATGTCAATAAAGTTTCCAGTTGTGTCAGCTTAAGGCATCGGCCAACCGGAGTCCACATCAAATGCCAGCGATTTCGATCCCAAGGCAGGAACCGTCTGTGGGCGCGGTATCTCCTTTTGGAAGCCATTAAAAAAAGGAATAAAGATCTTCTTGAGAAAAAGATCCAAGGCATAGAGAAGCTCCGCCGGCAAACGCGCAAGCGGTCGCAACCGGCTAAAGAAAAGATGCTGTCTGAAAAACGCACCCACGGCGAAAAGAAAAGGCAACGTCAATCCATCCCCTTTCATCGGTTATCCGAGATGTGAAATTTTAAGACAGGTATTTCCCTGGAAAGAAGGAGCCTAAAAGATGAATCATCACCCCAGCAATCAAGGAATGGTGGATGTCAGTTCCAAGGACATCACGAAACGCACGGCCGTTGCCTCTTCAAAAATCAAACTCAGTCCCGAGGCCTTCTTAAAACTCCGCAAAGGCCAATCCCCCAAAGGGGATGTCTTGGAAGCGGCCAAGGTGGCCGGCATTCTGGCGGCGAAATCGACGGCAGCGATCATTCCCCACTGTCATCCGCTCCCTTTGACTCATGTGAATATCCGATTTGAAACGGATGAAAAACGCCACAGCGTGCGATGCCTCGCTGAAGTGATTTGTTTGGGCCGGACGGGAGTGGAGATGGAGGCCTTGACCGCCGTATGTGTGGCGAGTTTGACCATTTATGATATGATGAAGTGGGCCGATAAAGCCATGGTGATTTCCGATGTCAAGCTTCTTAAAAAAACAGGCGGTCGAAGCGGAGATTTCTTTAGAAAAACATGAGCCGGCAGATTTTGATAGGGTTGATGATTTTAGCGATCAATGGATGTTCGCCCCATGCCTCAGGAAAGCGATCTCAAAAATACACCGACTCCCGGTATCTCATGGGGACGGTTGTTGGAATTGAAGTCTGTTTTGATAAAGAAAAGGAGATTGATCTTAAATCAGCGGCTGCCGAGCTTTGGGAAAGATTAGAAGAGATCAATTGGCGAATGAACGTTTTTGATGAAAAAAGCGATGTCGTGAAAGTCAATAACTCTTATCAAAGCCCGGTTCTCATAGGCGCCGATACGTATCGAGTGATTGCGGATTCCATCCATTTTAACAAGCTCACCCACGGGGCGTTTGATATCACGGTCTGGCCCCTGATAAAATTCTGGAAAAGAAGCGCCAAACAAAATACCTTGCCCACCGAGGCCGAGATTCAAGAGGTCAAAAAGGCCTTGGGGTCTGACAAGATTGCCCTTCTTTCTGATCACCATGTTGAGGTCTTGCATCCGGAAACCAAAATCGATTTGGGAGGGATTGCCGGGGGCTACGCTGTGGATGAGGCCGTCAGAATTTTACGGGAACACGGATTTCTTGATTTTTTGATCGATGAAGGTGGAGATCTTTTCTTGAGCGGGAAAAATTGTGAAGGGAAGCCCTGGCGCATCGGCATTCGCCATCCCCGAGACCCCCAAGAAATGATGGAGGTGCTGGAACTCTCGAATCAGGCGGTGACAACCTCCGGCGATTACGAACAACTCTATGAAATCCAAAATCAACACTGGTCTCACATCATGAATCCCCTGACCGGGTATCCGCCCAAGAGTGTGGTGAGTGCAACCGTGATTGCCCCCACAACCGAGGAGGCCGATGCCTTGGCCACGGCGCTTTGCGTGCTGAGTCCTCGAGGGGGAGTCGACCTCATCGATTCTTTGGGAGAAGGTTTTGCCTGTCTTTTGATTGAGCACGCTCCGGATGAGCATTGGGTAAGACATGAAAGCCAGCGGTATCAAACAATCAAAAAGTGGAAGGGTCGAGGCAAAGATTTCCGATGAAACAATATCTTGATTTGGTGAAATATATTTTTGAGCATGGCCAGACCAAACAGGACCGAACCGGGATCGGGGCCCTTTCGGTTTTCGGGTATCAGATGAAATTTGACCTGCGGGAAGGGTTTCCCATCGTGACAACCAAGAAGATCTTGTTTGATGCGGTTGTGCGGGAGCTTTTGTGGTTCATCAAAGGCGCAACGAACATCAACGATGGACTCAAAGAATACACCCCCATTTGGAATGCCTGGGCTGACAGCAAAGGGGAACTGGGGCCGATTTATGGGTATCAGTGGCGTCGGTGGGAAAAGTTTATTTGGGATGATGAGAAGAAATCTTACCGTAAAATCCACGTCGATCAACTGAAGATGGCCATTGCGATGATTAAGAAAAGTCCCGATTCTCGTCGGATTATGGTGAGTGCTTGGAATGTTGCGGATTTAGACCGCATGGCCCTTCCCCCGTGCCATGCCTTTTTTCAATTTTATGTGATGGATAGACGCTTGGACTGCCAACTGTATCAGCGCTCCGCGGACGTCGCGCTGGGCTTGCCGTTTAATATCTCAAGTTATGCGCTCTTGTTGACGATGGTGGCTAAGGAGTGCGCTCTGACCCCCGGCATTTTTGTTCATACCTTGGGAGACGCCCATATTTACTTAAATCACACGGAGGGCCTCAAGATTCAATTGCAGAGGACACCCAAAGTCCTCCCGCAAATCAAAATTGCCCATAAACCATTTTTTGATTTAACCTTTGAAGATATTGAGCTGATCGATTATCAACACGATCCCTTCATTAAATTTCCCATCGCCGTTTAATGGTTCGAGGTGCGAGGATGGAAATCCCTTTTGATATCGTGGTTGCTACGGACGTGGAAGGTGGCATTGGGAAGGCCGGCCGCCTTCCTTGGCATCTGTCGGCGGATCTTAAACATTTTAAGGAACTCACCTCTTTAACCCAAGACAAGGATAAAAGGAATGTGGTTATTATGGGACGAAAAACCTGGGAATCGCTGCCTAAAGAATTCCGCCCTTTGCGTCATCGCATCAATTGTGTTTTAACGAGAAATAAGGATTTCATGGGTGCGCCGGGTGTTTTAAAGAAGAATTCTCTGGATGCCCTTTTCCATCATCTGCAGGAAATCCACGATCAGTTTGAAAGGGTTTTTGTGATTGGGGGCTCTGAGATTTTTGCCCAGACGATTGGTTCTCGGAATTGCCGTAAAATTTATCTGACCAGAATTCTCGAAAAATTTGACTGCGACGTATTTTTCCCTTCCTTAAAAGGGTGGGGAAAAGAATCTCAATCCCCGGTCTTTGCCGGTCAGTCCCTGCGTTATTGCTTTGAGCAGTACATTCGGAATTCCTCTTCAAAATCCGCCTTTTAAGGGAAAACAAAACCACTTTGAGAAAACGCTTTCCTAAAAGGCGGCTTGTTACTGTAACCTTTTGATAATACAGCCAATCCCAAGAGCCGTCCTGTTCCAAAAGATTAAAAATCTCTAAAAAGATCAAGCATTTTCAATCCTTTATAAATTATACTTTATCTAGGTATCATTGAATCCCGCATCTTAAGGCATCTTGAGTCACGTCATGCTTCCTGCTTGGATGGAAACTGCCTATGATCATGATGAATCCTTCGGTCTCCAGCAAGAAACGGGTCCTGATCATTGACGATGACCGTACGTTAACCCAAATGCTGGCGATGATTATGCAAATGAGGGGATATCAGGTGGATATCGCCAGAACCGGGCAGGAGGCCCTCAAGACCGTTGCCACCGTCCGTTTCGATCTGATCCTTTTAGATCTCATTCTTCCGGATTTGGACGGCTTGGAACTCTGCCGCTGTCTCAAACAAGAAAAAGCCACCCTCCACATCCCCATCATTATTGTGAGCGCCCGGTATTTGTTTGAAGACAAGGTGGAGGGTTTGTATCTGGGGGCGGATGATTATCTCACCAAGCCTTTTGAGAATGAAGAGCTCTTCGCTCGTATGGAAGCGGTGATGCGCCGGAGATTATTCTTCGACATGGATCAATCCGGGCGCGGAAAAGGGATCGTTATTTTAGAGATAAGGAAGATCATTGATCAGGAATTGATTGAGTCCTTTTTCCAGCCCATTTATTTGTTAAAACCCTTCAAACTGTTGGGACTGGAGGTCCTGACGCGGCCCTCAACCCGCACGGCTTTATCGAATCCGGAATTGCTTTTTAAAGCGGCTCTTCAATTTGGATTTTACTGTGATTTGGAGATGCTGTGCTGGAAAAAGGCCTTGAAATTAGTCTCGGGACATCCCTTATCGGATGCAAAAATTTTCTTGAACTGTAATCCCTATATGGTGGAAGCACAAAAATTCCTTAAGATCAAATCCGTTTTTGACGAGAATCGCGTGGATGTCCAAAAGGTCATCTTGGAGATCACCGAACGCTCAGCCGTTGCCAATTTTAAAACCTTTTATGAGCGTTTGCGGCATCTGCGGAATCGCGGCTTTGGTGTGGCGGTGGATGATGTGGGAGGCGGTTACGCCAGTCTAGAGTCGATCGTTGAGACCCATCCCGATGTGGTGAAGATTGATCGTCATATCATCTCGCATCTAAAAAGAGACCCATTCCGTCGAAGCATCGTGAAATTTATCGTGGCCTTTTGCAAGGAAAGCCATATCATCTCCGTTGCCGAAGGGATCGAAACCCAGCAGGATTTGGATACGGTGATGGATTTGGGAGTCGATGCCGGCCAAGGGTATTTCCTTTATAGACCCACCGCACAGATCAATCTTGGCGACATGGCCATGGGGCACTCCGGCAAGGAGGCAAACCTCCGTTAACCCCCGCGTCTTGCTGTCGCCTGTCTGCTCGCCTCGCTTCGCCGCTGCGAAGCGGGCCGACAGGCAGGCAAGACAGCAACGGGGGTTAATCTTTGAAAATCCTCTCTCAAAAAGCTATAATAGAATTAATCTTTTTAAATACTTCTTAGAGAATATTATAATGAACGATTTTAATTCAATAAGAAAAGTTACCCCCGCAATCCCCAATGACACGAAGTTTCCCACCCTTGTCCACGACA
The DNA here is from genome assembly GCA_964571895.1 of uncultured Planctomycetales bacterium. Classification (GTDB taxonomy): domain Bacteria; phylum Omnitrophota; class Gorgyraeia; order Zapsychrales; family JAHFFX01; genus CAZNDW01. Next base: position 26,826 of record CAZNDW010000002.1, on the reverse strand, counting down.
AAAGCCCTATTTCCGACCATGATATTTATCTTTTCAAGGCCGGACTGCACTTTCGCTTATATGAGAAGCTGGGTAGTCAGCTCCAAACCGTGAATGGTGTGCCGGGGGTTCATTTCGCGGTGTGGGCCCCCAATGCCCAAGACGTCTCGGTTGTGGGAGACTTCAATGGGTGGGACCCCCAAGCCCATCCCTTGTCGGCCCGTTGGGACAGCTCCGGCATTTGGGAAGGATTTATTCTGGGCTTAACCGAGGGGTCTCTCTATAAATATTCCATCATCTCGAAGCATCATGATCGGATGGCTAAAGCAGATCCGTTTGCCTTTTACGGGGAGATTCCCCCACAAACCGCCTCCCTGGTCTGGGGTCTGGATTATCAATGGCATGACAGGCGGTGGATGAAAGAGCGTCACCGGCCGAATCAGTTGAATTCTCCCGTATCCATTTATGAAATGCATCTTGGGTCATGGCGCCGGATGGTTGAGGAAAAGCACCGGTTCCTTTCGTATCGGGAGCTGGCCGGATATTTGGTGGATTATCTTAAGGAGATGGGCTTCACCCATGTCGAGTTTATGCCCGTCATGAACCATCCCTTTTACGGGTCGTGGGGCTATCAGACGATCGGGTATTTTGCACCGACCGCCTGGTATGGAACTCCGCAGGAGTTGATGTATCTGGTGGATTGCCTTCATCAAAAGGGGATCGGCGTGATCCTCGATTGGGTTCCCTCGCATTTTCCGGTGGATGAGCACGGATTGGCTGATTTTGACGGCACGCATCTTTATGAGCACGCCGATCCCCGTCAAGGGTTCCATCCCGATTGGAAAAGCTACATCTTTAACCACGGACGTCACGAGGTGAGTGAATTTTTGATCTCCAGCGCTTTGTTTTGGCTGGACAAATACCATGCCGACGGCCTGCGGGTGGATGCGGTGGCCTCAATGCTTTATCTGGACTACTCCCGCCAGGATGGCGAATGGATTCCCAATCCGTATGGGGGACGGGAAAATATCGACGCCATCCGTTTTCTTAAGCAATTGAACAAAGTGGTCTATGAGTATTACCCGGACTGCCAAATGATTGCCGAGGAATCGACCGCCTGGCCCATGGTTTCCAAACCGACCTACCTGGGAGGGCTGGGATTTGGGATGAAGTGGAATATGGGATGGATGCACGATACGTTATCCTACTTCTCTAAAGATCCCATTCATCGCAAATACCATCACAACGACTTGACCTTTAGTATGCTCTATGCCTTTAACGAAAATTTCGTTTTGTCGCTTTCGCATGATGAGGTCGTTCATGGAAAGAGTTCGCTCTTGGGCAAGATGCCGGGTGATGACTGGCAGAAATTCGCCAACCTCCGGCTTTTGTACGGCTACCAGTATGCTCATCCCGGGAAAAAACTGCTCTTTATGGGAGGAGAATTCGGGCAGTGGTCAGAATGGGATCATGAAAAGAGCTTGGACTGGCATCTCGTGCAATATAGCCCCCACCAAGCGTTGAGGCAATGGGTCAAGGACCTCAACAATTTGTACTGCAGCCATCCAGCGCTCTATGCGGAAGATTTCTCGTGTTATGGATTTGAGTGGATCGACTGCAATGACTGGGAAAATAGCATCTTAAGCTTTCTTAGGAAAGATTCATCCGGTAAAAAAGAAATCCTGGTTGTCTGCAATTTTACTCCGGTTGTGCGGTTGAACTATTCGGTGGGGGTTTCGAAGCAGGGTTTCTTTAAAGAAGTTTTAAATAGCGATGCCGCAATTTACGGAGGAAGCAATCAAGGGAATGGGGGTGGACAATCTTCCACGGCTTCCCCTTACCAGGGGAGGGAATTTTCTTTGTCTTTAACGCTGCCGCCTTTGGGGATTCTATTTTTGGAACTCCAAGAAAATTAGAAGGGGGTGACAATTGGCAAAAATTAAAACCATAATCCGTAAAAAGGGTAGTCCCATGGGAAAAAGACCCATGAAAAAGAAGACAGTCTTCCAGAAAAAAAAGGCCGTTTCCCGGAAAAAGAAAACCGTTTCCCGACCCCCGAGACCCCGCAGCTCAACACTCAAGAAAACCTCTCCCGGTCAGGCCGCCACGCTTTGGCTGATGGTGAGGGATCCCTATTGGATTTTTGCCGCTTGGGAAATCACCCCAAAAGATTTTGAGAAACTCAAAGCAAAGATGAAAAAGGCGTTTTCCAAGGCGATCAGGGTTCTTCGGGTATACGATATCACCCACCTCGAGTTTAACGGCAAAAATGCCAACAGATCTTTTGACATTGAGGTGGGCAAGGCAGACAACCGGCACATTCCTTTATGGCAGGATGGGATCCAATGCTGTGTCGAGATTGGTCTAAAGACAAAAAAGGAAGAGTTTTTTCCTTTGGTCCGGTCCAATACCGTGGAGACCCCGTCCGCTCACCCCTCGGCCCAGACAGAGGAAATTTGGATGACGGTTAAGCCTTCCTCCAAAAAAGGAGTTCATCAAGATCTTTCTTATTCCTCCATTAAGAAAGGAAAAAGAATTTATCTCAGTCGAGAAGATATCCGCCGCTATTATGAACGACCCGGGCCGCGGCTGCGAGATCTTCTTGCGGATCGATTGAAGGCCTCGTATGGCAAGAGATTTGATCGTTTAAGACTTGCCGGAGAAAGGGAGCGGGAGAAAAGTCAAAGAGCCAGGGCCAGTGATTTTGTTCACGAGAAAAGATGAAAGACAACGGATACTTGTGTCTGGTGCTGCATGCCCATCTGCCCTTTGTGCGTCATCCTGAGGAAGAGTATTTTCTTGAGGAGAATTGGCTCTACGAAGCCATCACCGAGACGTACATCCCTTTAATTGAGGTTTTTGAACAGTTGATCCAAGAGGGCGTTTTCTTCCGGTTGACCATGTCTTTGAGCCCCACACTCGTTTCTATGCTGCGGGATCCCTTGCTGCAGAGCCGGTACATTCGCCATCTCGAAAGGTTGATCGAGCTCTCCTGTAAAGAAATCGAACGCACCCACGACCAGCCGCAGTATAGCCACCTGGCCCTCATGTATAACCAAAGACTGCATAAGGCCAAAGAGGTTTTTGTGGATCGTTACCAAAATGATCTTGTGGCTGCCTTCAAGAATTTTCAGAACCAAGGATATATGGAGATCATTGCCTCGTGCGCCACACACGGTGTTCTCCCAGTTTTAAATGCCAATCCCGAAAGCGTCCGGGCCCAAATTTGTCTGGGGGTCAAGCACTACCAAAATATCTTTGGATGTCAACCCCAAGGGATCTGGCTTCCGGAATGCGCTTACTTCCGCGGGGTTGAGGAAATTCTCAAAGAAACCGGGCTTCGCTACTTTTTTGTTGATTCCCATGGGATCACTCACGGAGATCCTTGCCCACGGTATAGTATTTATGCCCCAGTGTATTGCCCTAATGGGGTAGCGGCCTTTGGCCGGGATTGGGAGTCTTCCAAGCAGGTCTGGAGTAGTCGGGAAGGCTATCCCGGGGATCCGGATTACCGGGAGTATTACCGGGATATTGGATACGAGTTGGAGTATGAATATCTTAAGCCCTACCTTCGTCCGCAGGGTTTTCGTATCAATACGGGCTTGAAGTACTGGCGAATCACCGGTCCAACGGAAGAGAAGGAAGTTTATCGGCCGGAAGGGGCTGCCCAGAAAGCAGCCCTGCATGCGGATCATTTTATGGCCAATCGTCAAAGACAAATCAAATATCTCAGCTCTCAGATGGATCGAAAACCGATTCTTGTGGCCCCTTATGACGCGGAGCTTTTTGGCCATTGGTGGTTCGAGGGGCCGCTGTGGCTGGATGCCCTTCTTCGCAAGATTGCGCACAACGGCGGAACGCTTTCACCCATCACCCCCTCCGAATACCTCAAAGAATACCCGACCAATCAGGTTGTTTATCCATCCCCCTCGAGTTGGGGATACAAAGGCTATAACGAATATTGGATTGAGGGTTCCAACGATTGGATTTATCGGCACCTTCATCTGGCGGGAAAACGAATGACCCAACTGGCCGACCGATTTCTTTCTGGAGGAAGAAAGAATCCTTTAATCCAACGGGCTTTGAATCAGGCCGGCCGGGAGCTCCTCCTGGCCCAGGCCAGCGACTGGCCGTTTATTATGAAAAGCGGGACCACGGTCCCTTACGCTAAGCGCCGGATCAAAAATCACTTAAACCGCTTCAGCCGGATTTATCGTGATCTATTGGGCGGCACAATTGATGAGCATTGGTTAAACCAGATCGAGCAGAAAGATAATATTTTTCCCAATATCAACTGTGCCCATTATTTTAGGAAGGTCACTTGAAATTCCTCTGCATCCACGGTCATTTCTATCAACCCCCTCGGGAAAATCCCTGGCTGGAAGAAATTGAGATTCAGGAGTCGGCCTTTCCCTATCGGAATTGGAACGAAAGGATCACCCAAGAATGTTACGCCGCCAATGGCTTGTGCCGCTTCGTGGATCCTAAGAAGAAATCGATCACGATCGTCAATAATTATGCCAAGATCAGCTTTAACTTCGGCCCGACCTTACTGTCTTGGATGGAACAAAAACATCCCGAAGTTTACCAAGCGATCCTCGAAGCGGACAAAGAGGGTCAGAGAAATTTTTCCGGTCACGGCGCGGCCTTGGGCCAGGCCTACAACCACGTCATTATGCCGCTGGCCAACAAAAAAGATAAAGAAACCCAAGTGGTCTGGGGTATTCAAGATTTCGAACACCGTTTTAAGCGAAGACCCGAAGGGATGTGGCTTCCGGAAACAGCCGTAGATCTTGAGACCCTGGAGATTCTCTCCCAAAACCATATCCCATTCACCATCCTTAGCCCCCATCAGGCCCGTTCGGTCAAGGCCTTTCACGAAAATGAATGGAAAGACGTGAGCGGCGGGAGAATTGATCCCAGCCAGCCGTATCTGTGCCATCTGCCCTCCGGAAGATCCATCGTGCTTTTTTTCTATGAAGGCTCTATCTCCCATCATGTGGCCTTTGGGGGTCTTCTTAAAAACGGAGAAGAGTTCGCCCGGCGATTGGCGGCGGCCCCGGCGTCTCGGCCAGGACATCCGCATCTGACCCACGTCGCAACCGATGGGGAGACCTACGGTCATCATCATCCCTTTGGGGATATGGCTCTGGCCCATTGTTTGGATTATATTCAGTCGGAAAAATTAGGACGGCTCACCGTTTACGGGGAATTTCTGGAAAAGTTTCCCCCAACAAGGGAAGTCAGAATTTTGGAAAATACATCCTGGAGCTGCAGCCACGGCGTAGAACGCTGGCGGGCCAACTGCGGCTGCCGGATCGGAACGCATCCTAGTTGGAGCCAGCAGTGGCGGGGGAAATTGCGTGAGGGACTCGATTGGCTGAGGGATGAACTCATTCCTATTTATGAGACGCAGATGTTGAAGTTCACTGGGGATCCCTGGAGAGTCCGCAACGACTACATTCATGCCGTTTTGGATCGATCTGAAAAAAACGTCGCGGAATTTTTTCAACAAACCTTTGGCCAGAGCTTAAGCGCTTCCGATAAAATCAATCCTTCGACTTCGCTCAGGATTGACTCTGAGCGGCATCCCAGTCCGCCCTTTGAAGGGCGGAGCTGGGATGCCGTCGAACGAGTCAAAATCTTAAAGCTCTTGGAGCTCCAGCGCAATGCGCTTTTGATGCAGACAAGCTGCGGTTGGTTTTTTGATGAGATCTCGGGGATTGAAGCAAGACAGGTGATGCTGTATGCGGCCCGGGCCATTCAGTTGGCCCGGGAGATTGCTGAAAAAGATATGGAGCCGGAGTTTCTGCAGTTTTTAAAATCAGCACCCAGTAACGTTCCGGAATTTGGTCATGGGGCTTGCGTTTATGAAAAGTTGATTAAACCCCAGATCATTACACCCCAGCGGGTGGCCGTCCATTATGCCTTGATGTCTTTGGTTTCGCAGTATCCTCCGGTCACAAGGATGTACTCGTACACGATCCAAAGGACAAGGTGGATCCCCCAAGAGAAGGATCATCACCAAGTCATTGCCGGGCAGCTTCGGGTTCGCTCTGAGATCACAACAGAAGAAGAGGAGTTGGATCTGGTGGTCTTTGATCCGGGAGACTCCCGGGTCCGTGTGGAGGTCGGTGGACAAAGCTACTCTTTATGGGATGTTTTTAAGAATGATGAAGAGAATCTTTTTCATCGGGTGTTTGCCCCCAATTTTAAGACCGTTGAATTCAATCCCAATTGGCATTTTAAGAGGCTCCTGGAAGAGGATGTCTTAGATCTTTCGAAGGTGTCGGAGTTTATTGAGGAGATTAAACAGGGGCATTTTGAATTGGACAGGACTATTTTAAGTTTTGCGGCCAGCCAGAAGATCCAAAACCTTATGCTGCAATTTTCTCAAAATCCCGAGAATCTTTCTTTATTGGAAATGATAAATTCAACGGTACGCCTTTTTAAAATGCTGCCTTTGCATCTCGATTTATGGAAATCGCAGAATATCTATTTCTGGATTAAAAACCAGATCTATCCTCAGATGATGCTCCTTAAAGCCAACCGGGAAGACACAACCGCCCAGAGCTGGATCAGATCCTTTGATAGTTTGGGGGGTTATCTTCACATTAGAACTTCGTAAATGTTGGAATCGAGACAATTGAGAGAAAGCGGTATTCTCCTGCATATCAGTTCTTTGCCTTCTTTATATGGGATCGGAGATCTGGGCCCTGGGGCCTATCGGTTTGTCGATTTTATGGCGGGCTGCGGCCAGCACAACTGGCAGGTTTTGCCCTTTAATCCAACGGATGGCGTCTTTGGAAACTCTCCGTACAGCAGTATTTCCGCCTTTGCTTTTGAACCGCTTTTTCTTAGCCCCGATGGAATGGTTCCAGAAGGCTGGCTTCAAGAAAAGGACCTTAAGCCCATTCCCCGTTTTTCGGAAGGAAGAGTTGATTATGACAGTGTCAGAAAATATAAGGCCAAGGTTTCAGAGGCCGCCTTCATTGGCTTTAAGAAAAGTAAAAAGGATTCCTCCGACTATGAAGCATTTTGTCAGGAAAACCAGGATTGGTTGGACGATTTTGCCGTTTTCCAATCTTTAAAAAAACATTTTGGAGGCAGGGTTTGGTCGGATTGGCCTGTGGAGATCAGGAACCGTAAAGGGGAGGCCCTCGCAAAAATCAAAAACCTTTTTTCAGAGGAGATTGAAAAAACAAAGTTTTTGCAGTATGTCTTTTGTAAACAATGGTTGGGCCTCAAGCGTCACTGCGAGCACGCAAAGGTAAAACTCATCGGAGATATGCCCATCTATGTCAATTGGGACAGTGCCGATGTCTGGTCCCACCCGGGACTTTTTAAGCTGGATCCGCAAGGTCAACCCCTGGTGGTGGCCGGCGTTCCCCCGGATTATTTCAGCAAGACCGGACAGCGTTGGGGAAATCCCATTTATCAATGGGATCATTTAAAGGAAACCCATTATGCCTGGTGGCTAAGACGCTTTGAGCATAATCTCAAGATGTTTGATCTCCTGCGGATCGATCATTTCCGGGGCTTTATTGCCTTTTGGGAAATCCCAGCCCAAGAAAAGACGGCTGTCCACGGGCAATGGGTGAAAGCCCCTACCGAAGACTTTTTCAATTGCATCTTAAGCCAGTTTCCCCACCGGCCCTTGATCGCTGAAGACCTGGGGTTGATTACCCCGGATGTGGCCTCGGTCAGGATGCGGTTGGGGCTGCCGGGCATGAAGGTCTTGCTTTTTGCATTTGGGGGTGATCTGAAAACTCATCCTTATCTTCCAGAGAATTATACCCACGATTGTGTAGTCTATACCGGCACGCACGATAACAACACGGTGAGAGGCTGGTTCGAACATGACATGACCCCCCACGAGGGTAAAAATTTGTTTGAATATCTGGGAAGAACGGTGGGGGTCGAAGACATATCTTGGGTTTTGATCGAGCTCGCGATGAAGTCTAAGGCTGATCTGGCGATTATTCCCATGCAGGATATTTTAGGACTCGGCCAGGAGGGACGGATGAATACTCCGGCCACGACCAAAGGCAACTGGGAGTGGCGTCTTTTACCGGGGTTCATCAATCCGGAGCTTCAGGAGAGACTTCTATCCGTGACGGCCAATACTGACCGAATCCCGCAACGGCAATAATCAGTGCTATAATTAAAGAGACAGGAAATCCCTTGAGCCCCAAAAATCGGTGTGTTAGAATTCCGTCGTTAATCAGCGAAATATAATCTCAAATATAATCTCAGTCGAGGGTGTATGATCGTTGTGACCGGGGGTGCGGGGTTTATCGGCAGCTGCCTAATCGCCCGCCTGAATCAGGTAGGTCGCCAGGATATTATTGTGGTTGACCATATGAATGACTTGAAAAAGCCCAATCTCAAAGGGAAAAAATATTCTCAGTATTTTGATAAGGAAGAATTCTTGGAACTCTTAAAAAAGGATCGAGTCGATCACCGCGTCACCGGCATCATCCACTTGGGGGCTTGCAGCTCAACCTTGATCAACGACGCTGAGTATTTGATGAAAAATAATTTTGAATACTCCTGTGAGGTGGCCCGCTGGTCCTTAAAGCACGGTGTTCATCTCATCTATGCCAGTTCAGCAGCGACCTATGGGGACGGGCGTTTCGGTTACAAAGATGATCCCGAGACGACCCGCCGCTTGAAGCCCTTGAACCTCTACGGCGAGTCCAAGCAGAGATTTGACGAATGGGTGCTGGATAACGGCTTAATCGATCAGATGGCGGGACTCAAATTTTTCAACGTCTTCGGCCCCAACGAATATCACAAAGGAGAAATGCGCAGCGTCGTTGCCAAGGCCTATGACAAGGTTATTCTTCAGGGACGCCTGGCTTTATTTAAATCCTATCTTCCCCAATACGCCGACGGCGAGCAAAAGCGCGATTTTATTTATGTGAAGGATGCGGTGGATATTGTGCTATACCTCTGGGGGCACCCCACAATCAACGGGCTCTACAATGTGGGAACCGGTCAGGCCCGCACCTGGAATGATTTGGCCATCGCCTTATTTTCAGCCATCGGGAGACAGCCTCAAATCGATTACATTGAGATGCCGGAAAGCATGAGACCCACCTATCAATATTTTACCGAGGCGCATATGGCTAAGCTTAAAACAGCCGGCTACAGCCATCCCTTTACAAAATTAGAGGATGCCCTGAAGGATTATGCCGGGTATCTTAAAAATCATGCCTATCTTTGATAATCGGGATTCGTTTAAGGAGAACAATCGAGCATGATTATCCTCTTGATCGTCAGTGGCATTGTGCTTTTTGCGGTAGGGATTTTTTTCCTTGTCAACGGACTTCTCGATTCTTCGCCCCGGGACGGCGGTGCTCCCCTTGCCGGGCGTACCGCCGACTTGACCGCTACGATGGCCTTAGAACTTCAAACCATTAAAACCGATCTTAAAGAAGCCAAAGAGTCAGAAACCAAGCTGAAGGCGCAGTTGGATGATCTGAAGAAGAATCTTAAAGATCAGCGGGATCAGATGGGTCAGCAGCTGGCGGCCTTGGATAAGGAAAAAAATGTCTTGACCGAGGAGAAGGCCAAAAATCTGGCCTTGGTCGAACAGCTCAAACGAGATATGGAAAAGATAGAAGAGGAGTTGAAGACCAAGAATCGGGATCTTCAAACCCAATGGGAAGCAAGTTTGGCTAAGATCGGTTCACTGGAAAACGATTTGTCTTCCAAGAAAAAAGCCGAAGAAGATCTGCAAAAAGCTACCACTGTCCAAAACTTAGAATCTGAGAAAGAGGCTCTTCTCAAAGCCAAAAATGAAGCAGAAACTCAGCTCCAAAAGATTCAAGAGACCCACGTGATCTTCCAGAAGAAAGAAGAGATGCTTCACTATGAGGTCACCAAAAGCCGGGCCCAGGCCTTTGGCTTAGAAAAACTCTGCGAAGATTTCAAATCGGAAATAGAAATGCATCTTAGGGAAATCCAAAATCTCAAGGAAGAGAATAATTCCTTCCACCAGCTCTATGAAGAGACTCTCAAAGACCTCGAGGCGATGAAGGCCTCCTACGAGGAGCTCAGCAAAAAAGAACAGTTATCCCAGAGTGAGCTCGAGAAAAGCCGGGCCCAGCTTTTGGATTTAGAGAAAGTGTATTCGGATTTTCGGGCAAAGTTAGAGAACGTGGCATTATCCAACCAGAAGGCCACTGAACAAAGAGAAATGGAAACTAGGGGTTAATGTCTATGCAAGTTGCGTTGTATTACAGCAATACGGATATTCGGTTAGAGGAGCTTCCTAAACCTCGCGTTGCTCCGGATGAAGCCTTGATGACCGTTGAGGCCAGCGGGATCTGCGGCACGGATCTTATGGAGTGGTATCGGAAAGATAAAGTCCCGTTGGTCTTGGGGCACGAGGTGGCCGGCACGATCCTCGATGTGGGGGCCCAGGTGCGGAATTTCAGAGTGGGCGATCGGATAGTCGCCACGCATCATGTTCCTTGCGGAGAATGTGAGTACTGTCAAAACGGCCATTCTACAGTCTGTGAGACGCTGCGGCGGACGCATTTTGATCCGGGCGGGTTTGCGGAATTTGTCCGGTTGACAGATCTGCATTTAAAATTAGGAACGTTTCGGATTCCTGATTCCCTCGCAATGGAGGAAGCCACTTTTGTCGAGCCTTTGGGGTGCGCGATCCGGGGACAACGTTTAGCGCAGATGAAGAAAGGAAAGCGGGTCGTGGTCGTGGGGTGTGGCTCGGCGGGATTACTACATGTGAAATTAGCCAGGTATTACGATGCCCAGAGTGTTGCGGCGACCGACATTGATTCTTATCGTTTGCAGAAAGCCAAAGAGTTCGGGGCTGATGAAGTGATTCATGGCGATGAGGATGTTGTTTCAAAGCTTCGTCAAATCTATGGAGGACGCTTGGCGGATCTTGTCATTTTATGCTCGGCCGCGCAATCCGCGATTGCGCAAGGACTGCGGTCGGTTGAACGCGGGGGAACGGTTCTTATTTTTACTGCAGCTTCACCGGATTCCTGTTTGCCGGTTCCAACGAACGAAATCTTCTGGCGTCAGGAGGTCACGCTCTTAAGCTCGTACGCCGCCAGTCCGGAAGACCTTAAAGAAGCGCTCACGTTGATTTCTAAGAGGAAAATCATCGTACGGGATATGATCACGCACCGATTTCCGTTACAGGATATCCAGAAAGGGTTTGCACTCGTTGCGAAGCCTCGAGAGTCAATGAAGGTGATTATTGAGCCGACAAAGACAAAAAATCTAAGGAGGAGGGAACATGGATTGGGGCATGAAAAATAGATTAGCAAGAATCATTCGGCCAGACACCGGCCGGACGTTAATGCTGGCGGTTGATCACGGTTATTTTCTGGGACCAACGACCGGCTTGGAAGACGCAGCCAAAACGATCGCACCGCTTCTGCCGTACACCGACTCTTTAATGCTGACGCGGGGTATTTTAAGGACAAGCGTCGATCCCCAACCCAGTACGCCGATTGTGCTGCGGGTTTCCGGGGGGAACAGTATCCTCAATGAGGATTTGTCTCAGGAAGACATCACCGTCTCGATGAAAGACGCCATCAAGCTGAATGCCTCGGCGATGGCGCTTTCCATTTATGTTGGGAGTCCCTATCAGCATCAGACGCTGGTCAATCTGGCGAAATTGATCGACATGGGAGAAGAATACGGGATTCCGGTTCTCGCGGTCACGGCGGTGGGGAAGAACATGGTTCGCGATGAGCGGTATTTGAGTTTGGCCTGCCGGATCGCGGCGGAACTGGGTGCCCATATGGTCAAGACCTATTACTGTGAGGGATTCGATCAATTGATCAAGAAATGCCCGATTCCGGTTGTGATCGCGGGTGGTAAAAAGATTGAGGAGTCCGCTGCCTTAGAACTGGCGCACAAGGCGATCGGGGAGGGCGCTGTGGGCGTCGATATGGGCCGCAATATCTTTCAGGCGGCTTCTCCGGTGGCCATGATTCGAGCGATCCGTTCCATCGTGCATGAAGGGTCCTCGCCCCAGGAGGCCTATAAGCTTTATACGGAGTTGAAAGAATCGATACAGGTTAATAAGGCTATAAAGGTTAAAAAGGTTGCCGAGGTTTTGAAGTAACCTTGATAACCTGAGTAACATCTGAAACCTTTTAAAGGAATGACATGCCCAAAGTCGTTTTTGATATCGAAACCCTCGGTCAAGACTTTCAGCTTTTAGATGAAAGCTTTCAGGAGTATTTCCTTAAGTTCGCCGACACCGATGAGAAGCAGAAGGACGCCAAAAACAGCCTCAGTTTTTATCCCTTAACAGCCCAAATCATCACAATCGGGATGGTGCCGGTCGAGAGTGATCAAGGTTTTGTCTATTTCCAGAATGACAATCAAGTCCCTGAAAATTTTACCGAAGGCCCGGCCACGTTTGTCTCGGGAAATGAAAAAGAAATCTTAACGCATTTCTGGAACCAGATGAAAAACTGTGAACAGTTCATCACCTTCAATGGGCGCACCTTCGACTGTCCTTTTTTGATGATCCGTTCCGCCATCCATAACATCCGTCCTACCAAAAACCTCATGCCGTACCGGTATAATCCCAGTTTTCATGTTGATCTGGCGGACCAACTGTCCTTTTACGACGCCATGAAACGGAAATTCAGTCTGCACATGTGGTGTAAGGCCTTTGGAATCAAAAGCCCGAAAGAAGGAGGGCAGGCCCAGCCAGCGATGACAGGCCTTCAGGTCAAAGATTTTTATCAAGAAGGCCGTTACCGCGAGATCGCCCGTTATTGTTTAGGCGATGTGCAGGCAACCAAAGAACTTTATCAGCGCTGGGAACAGTATTTGAGAATTTAATGGCCTTCTCATCGGGAAAGAAACCGGGCCAACCCAATTCAACCGGCAACGGTTGAATTGGGTTGGCCCTTGGAAGGGGGGACCTACCTTGCCACCCGACGGAAATTATGTTATATTTTAATCAAGCCGATAAAGGTAAACCCGGGGAAACCCGGGGACACAAAGCCAACAGACCTACGTTGTCTTACAACCAGAAGGCCCTTGCTCTATACAGGGATACTCGAAGCAAGATATGCTTAAGGTGACGACAATAAGGTGGCTGGGTTGCCGAAGCAGGCCTGCCTGACGGCAGTCAGGGTAGGCCAGGTAAGGGGATATACCCCCCTTTATCGGCTTTTTATAAAAAATCCCTTGCAACGAGAAAGGGATTTTTTATTTGTGTGCTATAATGGTGCCCTATGACTTAAACGGTGGATTAGAGTTTATGAAGAGTTTCTCAAATGATCAATAAACGCCGGTTGGTTGCCTTAACGCGAGAGGTCATTGGTTTTGATTCTCAAAATCCTCCCGGGAACGAAAAGGCCTTAGCCCATTTCCTCAGGAAAGATTTAGAATCGTTGGGCCTTGAGGTCAAGGCATATGCTTTTCAAAAGGATCGGCCCAATATCATCGCTCTTTTGAAAGGAAGCCTTTCCCGAAAAGAGGCCTCGAAGAAAGCCATTTTGATTACGCCGCACATCGACACGGTTCCGTTGGGGAGAGGTTGGAAATTCGATCCTTGGGGAGGGAAGATCCATCGTGGTAAGATTTATGGACGAGGGGCCAGTGACGACAAGGGGAATTTGGCCTGCTGTATGGAAGTGATGCGCAGCTTGGTCGAAGACAAGGCTCGCCTTCGAGGAGACGTTATCCTCGCGGCCACGGTTGATGAAGAAACCGGGAGTCATTACGGGATCATCCCGCTTTTATCCAAAAAAATTTTAAGACCCCAGGCTGCGCTCATTTTAGATTCCGATGAATTTGATGCGATCATTGCCCAAAAGGGACTGATTCACAGCCGAATTCAGATCTTCGGCAAGAAAGCGCATGCGGCTTATGGTTGGCTGGGCTGCAATGCCATTGAGCAAGCCGTCGAGATCATCCGGAATCTGAAAGCGCATCCCTTCCGGTTCCGCAGACACCCCCTTTTGAGAGCGCCCACCACCAATATCGGAACCATCCGCGGAGGGGATAAGGTAAACATGGTGGCTGATTTTTGCGAGTTCGCCTTAGATGTCCGTTATTTGCCGGGGATGAATCCCAGACACCTCATTAACGAAATAAAGACCATCATTCGCCGGACAACCAAGCGATTCAAATTCACCATTGATGACGTGCAGTCTCCTTATGAGATCGATCGTCGCCATCCTTTTGTGAAAACCTACCTCAACACAGCTCAAAAAATGGGTTATCAAACCATCCTGAAAGGATCAGAAGGCGCAACGGTCATGACGTTTTTTAAAAAATACGGGATCCCGGCTTTTGCCACAGGATACGCTTCCCGCGGGACGGCCCACACAACCGATGAATATGCCTCCGTTGAGAATCTGTATCAAGGGGCCAGACTCTTAGAGGCGTTTTTGAAGGAATATGATCAAAGAGTAAAATGAGGAAACCCTTCATTCGGCATGTTTTTCTTCCGTTGATCCTGCTTTCAGTTCTCGGGATATCCTTAAGCTGCGCGGATGGAAAAAAAGAGCCGTCCTTTTTTCAAGGAGAAAAGATCACCTATGTTATCAAAAAGTTTGGGGTTAAGGCGGGCGAGGCGACATTGGTTTTTGAGGACTTAGCCAAAACTAAAAATTACGATGCGTATCTCATCGTCTTTACCGCCACGGGATTTAACTTTTTCGATGAAGAGAGGATCACCCTGGATCGCGTGAGCTTTTATCCCATCAAAATCGAACGGAGCTTGAATATTTTGGGCAAGAGGGAAAAGATTACGGAAGAGTATTCTGCCGGGAAAGGTACAGTGAAGATCACCAAAGAATCCGGAGGCAGAGTCACTCAAAAGATCATTGAGAAAAAGAAACGACTGGATAATATTTATTGTTTTCTTTATCGGTATCGTTTTGGCGGGAAATTTCATGTTGGAGATTCCTTCACGATGCATCTCCCCACCCAAGAGGTGACCCTTCAGCTGAAAAGAACCGTTAAACTCAAAGTCGCTAACGAGACGTTTGACTCCTATTATCTGAAAAGTGAACCGGGCCGGTATGAGATCTGGTTCGATGCCGGGCCTAAGAAGATTCCCTTAAAGATTAATGGGGCCATTGGTTTTGGCGACATGACGATGGTGATGGTGAAGGATGAAAACAAAGGAAATTAAAGTGAGGTTTCAAAAGAGGTTGATCAGGAAGTTGCCGGATCCCAAAGGCCATTTTGGAGAATTTGGCGGCCGATTCGTTCCGGAGACTTTGATGAGTGCTCTCGAGGAATTAACGCGGAGTTTCTATGCTCTCAAATCGGAAAAATCGTTCCGCGATGAATTTCATTATTATCTTCGGGAATACGCGTACCGGCCGACGGGTCTCTATGACGCCAAACGTTTGAGCGCGCACTTAAAACGCCTCAAAGTTTATCTTAAAAGAGAAGATCTCCTGCATACGGGCGCCCATAAAATCAATAACACCTTGGGCCAAATTCTTGTGGCGCGGCGAATGGGAAAGAGGCGGATCATCGCTGAGACCGGCGCCGGGCAGCACGGTGTGGCCACGGCGTCGGTTGCGGCGCTCTTTGGCTTGAAGTGTGAGATTTATATGGGCTCGGAGGATATGGTGCGCCAGTCGCTCAACGTTCTGCGGATGCGTTTGCTGGGCGCGAACGTGATTCCTGTTAAAAGCGGATCTCAGACCTTAAAAGACGCCATGAATGAGGCGATCCGCGACTGGGTCACCCATGTTGCGGATACATTTTATCTGATTGGTTCGGTGGCCGGACCCCATCCTTATCCGGTAATGGTCAGGGATTTCCAATCGGTGATCGGCCAGGAAGCCAAAAGGCAGTTTTATAAAAAAGAACATGCACTGCCCGATTTTTTGGTTGCCTGTGTCGGAGGCGGCAGCAACGCGATGGGTTTGTTTTATCCTTTCCTGAAGGAACGCCGGATCAAAATGATTGGCGTGGAAGCCGCGGGATTGGGTCTTAAGACCAAGCAGCATGCCGCGGCGTTAAATTGCGGGAGCGTCGGTATTTTGCATGGAAGCAAAAGCCGACTTCTGCAAGATCAAAATGGACAAGTCAGAATCGCTCATTCGATCGCTGCCGGCTTGGATTATCCCGGTGTCGGGCCAGAGCACGCCTACTATAAAAAGATCGGCCGCATCCGTTATGTTTCTGTCACCGATCAAGAAGCCCTCCAAGGTCTCCGGTTATTATCAGAAAAAGAGGGGATCATTCCGGCCTTGGAAACAGCGCATGCGATTGCTTATTTAGAAAAACTTGCCCGCACGGTGAACGGCAAGAAAACCGTCATTGTGTGCCTGTCCGGGCGGGGAGATAAGGACGTGGGGGCATTAAAAGAGATTATGGACGAAGATGAACCGAATTGATCTTCAGTTTAAAAAATTACGAAGACAAAAGAAGAAGGCCTTTATCGCTTTTATAACCGCCGGGGACCCGGATCTTAAAGCCACCAAGGATTTGGTTCTCAGTTTTGCCAAGGCGGGGGTTGATGTGATTGAACTGGGGGTTCCTTTTTCGGATCCCTTAGCGGACGGCCCCACCATTCAGGCCTCTTCCCAGAGGGCCCTGCGGGCTGCTGTGACCCTTCCCAAAATTTTTAAACTTGTCCAAGAAATCCGACGAACTTCCCAAATCCCCATTGCCCTGATGAGTTATTATAATCCGATCTTTCATTTCGGTGAAGATCGGTTTGTGGCGAAGGCCAGAAAGTTAGGAGTCGATGGCGTCATCATTCCGGATCTGCCTCCAGAAGAGGCCGGATCGTTCATTCGCATGGCCCGCAAAAATGATTTTGCCATGATATTTTTTCTCTCACCAACGACCACCCGAAATCGTCTTAGAAGAATTGTCCGAGCGTCCACCGGCTTTATCTATTATGTCTCCCTTACGGGTATTACCGGCGCCCGAAAGAGGCTTCCGGAAAACATTTTTCAAAATGTGACAATTGCCAAGGCCCAAACCCCAAAACCGATTTGTGTGGGATTCGGAGTCTCCCGGCCCGAACAAATTCGGAAGATCTTAAAAGTTGCCGATGGGGTGATTGTGGGAAGCGCCCTTATCGATCAAATTGTCAAAAACACCGGCCGTCGGGATTTGGTCAAAAATGTGACGGACTTTGCGAGGAGGTTGGTTCATGTATCAAAAGGCCCTTTTATCCAATAAATTGCGCGTGATCACTCATGCGGTCAAAGACCGGGAGAGTGTGTCGATAGGAATTTGGGTGGGGACCGGCGGCCGGTATGAAAACGATCAAAACAAAGGCGCCGCCCATTTTCTGGAACACATTTTATTTAAAGGAAGTGAGCATTATTCTTGTAAGCAGATCAAAGAATTGGTTGAGGGGGTGGGAGGGAGTTTAAATGCCTTTACCACAGAGGAGACGACCTGTGTTTTTGCCAAGATCCCTTTGAGGCATTGGACTAGGACCTTTGATATTCTAACGGACATGGTCTTTTGTCCGCTGATTCAGAAAAAAGATGTCGACAAAGAGCGCACCGTGATTTTGGAAGAGATCAAGATGTATCATGATCTCCCCCAGTATTATGTTTTGGAGCTTTTGGATGAATTGATGTGGCCCAATCATCCCTTAGGAAAAAGTTTGGCGGGGACCTTTGAGTCGGTCAGTCAAATGAGTCCTGTCGACTTGAGGGGATTCCATCACACGCATTACTTTCCGGGTAACGTTGTGATTTCGGCGTGCGGTCACCTGGAGCATAAAGATTTTGTGAATGTGGTTCAAAAAAAGTTGGGCCCCTTGGGGTCGGCTAAGACCAAAGATTTCTTAAAAGCGGAAAATAATCCCTCAAAACCCAAGGCAAAGTTTTTTAGAAAAGAGACGGAACAAATGCATCTGGCCTTAGGGGTCTTGGGACTGCCCTATGATCACCCAGACAAATACGCCTTCAATCTCCTCAATGTGATTTTGGGGGCTAACATGTCCAGTCGGCTGTTTGATGAATTGAGAGAAAAGCGGGGCTTGGCCTATTCAATCTCCAGTTCCACAAAATCTTTGCGGGATACCGGAATTTTCCTGATCCGAGCCGGAGTGGATAACCGTAAGATTGTGGAAGCCGTTTCTGCAATTTTAGAACAACTGAAAATCATCCGCCAGAAAGGAACGAACAAGGATGAATTCCATCGGGCTAAAGATTATTTTCTGGGCCAATTCTTGCTGGGGTTGGAGGATACGTTAGACCATATGCTTTGGATCGGAGAGGCCACGATCACGCTGAAGAAGGCTTATACCCTCCCCGAGATCATCCGACAGGTCAATAAGGTCAAAATGGATGACATCGGGCGCCTGGCCGATAACCTTTTTAAAGAAAACCGATTCAACTTAGCCTTGATTGGTCCCTTAAAAGATAATCAAGAAAAAGAAATGAATTCGCTCTTGAGTGTCGGAACATAGAGTTTGGGATTGACAAACGCCCCCATATTCGCTAGACTTTTTACTGTTTTCGTGGCCGTTGACCACGTTTAAAAAAGTTGTGAAAGGATTCGACTTTGATCAATGAGCTTCATTATAAAGGAGGTGAAAAA
The DNA here is from genome assembly GCA_964571895.1 of uncultured Planctomycetales bacterium. Taxonomy (GTDB): domain Bacteria; phylum Omnitrophota; class Gorgyraeia; order Zapsychrales; family JAHFFX01; genus CAZNDW01. Next base: position 8,298 of record CAZNDW010000002.1, on the reverse strand, counting down.
GGCAAGCTTAAGGGGATTTAAGGCAAAAACTAACTTTATCACATCAGAATTTCAAAAACGAAATTCCGATTCCCCCCCACCGCTTTGCTTCGCAAAGCGAAGCAGTGGGGGGGACAAGATAGGCCTGCTACTGGCAGGTAGAAAATTCCGATGTGACCCCCGTGTCTAGCCCCCGCTGCTTTGTTTTGCTTTGCTTCGCGAAGCAAAACAAAGCAAAACGACGGGGGCTACGGGGCCTGAAAGGAAGATAGTGCCGAACGAAGTGAGGCCTATCTTGGGTTAAAGGTGCAGTCCTAAAACGCAGTCATACTAGCTTTTATTAGGAGAAAAATATGTCAGAACTCGAATTCTATGATGTCAAAAGCAAATCGAAATTTAAGACCGCAGATTTTAGTGTCAAAGAAAAAAGCGGCCGCTTTTTTGCCGTGGCTAAATCTCAAAGCGGCTCTCATGAATGCTGGCGGGTTTTGTCTAAAGATCAAGCCGCTAAATTTAAGAAATAGAAAACCCTTAGGTAAAACTTAAGAGCGGTTGGATTATTCCCATAGGAGAATAGGCGAGCTATTCTAAAATCTCAGTTACCCTCAAGAAAGACAGCCCAATTAATCGCAGGATTTGCGTCGAATAAGAAAGCGCAGAATATCGTTGTTTTGGATATGCGTAAGGCGACCAATTTCTGCGATTATTTTGTTGTCTGCTCGGGTGTCTCTGACCGGCAGGTCCAAAGCATAGCGGAAGGCATTGAAGAAGGTTTAAAAAAGAATCATATTCAAGTGCGTGGGGCCCAAGGTTCACAGTCCGGCACTTGGGTTCTTTTGGATATGGGAGATGTCGTTGCCCATATTTTTGAGGTGCAGGCTCGCGAATTTTACGGTCTGGAATATCTCTGGCAGGATGCCCCCAAAGTCAACTGGCCTGCCCGGCCAAAGAAGAAGAATAACGATTTCCCCCATTAATACCAAGTCAATTCTGTATGTCCCCGGACTTCAAAGCTCAACTCTCAATCCTCTTAGAGAGTGTTCTAACCAAAATTCCAGAAGCTTCCTCCGTTTCTTCGTTAATCAATTTAGAGATTCCACCGGATAAAAAATACGGCGAGTATTCTTCCAATGTGGCGTTGCGCTTAGCCCGTGTGCTTAAAAAAGACCCCTTAGATTTGGCCATGACTATCCGTGATACCATTCTGGCCCAACTGCCTAGGAGTCAACTGAACAAAAAGGTAGAAACCATTGAGGTGGTTAAACCCGGCTTTATCAATTTTCATTTGACACGACTAGCCGTGGCCCAGGGCTTAGAACAAATCTTAAAAGAAGGAGAGAAGTACGGACGATCCACGGTTGGTAAAGGCCAAAAGGTCCAGATCGAATTTGTCAGTGCCAACCCAACGGGTCCTTTAAGTGTGGCCCACGGCCGCCAGGCTGCGGTCGGAGATGCCCTTTCGAATATCTTAATTTTCTTGGGTTATCATGTGGACAAAGAATATTATGTCAACGATTGTGGCCATCAAATCGACCTTTTGGGCCGTTCCCTTGAACTCAGGGCCAGGGAACTTCTGGGTGAGACCATTCAATTCCCAGAGGACGGCTATCAAGGGGATTACATCCGGGATGTGGCAAAAGTCTTTCTGGAACGCCGTCATATTCAGACAACCGCCCAATTGAATCAAAAAGATTTGGCTGCCTTCCGCCGGTTTGGTGTGGAGTATCTTACGGATGTGATCAAAAACGAATTGAGTGAATTTGGAGTTCACTATGATGGATGGTCCCACCAATCCAAGCTCGCCACCCCCAAAACCATCGAAAGCGTTTTGAATGTGTTGAGAGAAAAAGGAGTGCTTTATGAACATGAAGGCGCCTTGTGGTTTAAATCCAGCGGCTTGGGGGACGATAAAGACAGGGTTTTGAAAAAAAACGACGGCAGTTTCACCTATTTCACCGCGGATATTGTTTACCATAAAAAAAAATTCGAGCGGGGATTCTCGAAGGTTGTTGATATCTGGGGCCCGGATCATCACGGTTATATCTCCCGGGTGAAGGCAGCGGTCGAAGCGCTGGGCTGGGATCGCGAGGCCTTGAAGATCCTCATTGTTCAATTGGCAACGATCTTCCGGGAGGGCAAGCCTTTGTCGATGTCTACGCGCCGGGGACAGTACATCAGTTTAAAAGAAGTGATGGGGGAAGTGGGCAAAGACGCCGCGCGATTTTTCTTTTTGATGCGCCGGCTGGAAGCGCATCTGGAATTTGATCTGGAGCTAGCCAAAAAGCAATCCCCGGAAAATCCGGTTTATTACATCCAGTATGCCCATGCCCGCATCCACAGCATCCTCAAATTTGCGGCACAATCCCATCTGAAGTTGAAAAAAAGAGGCTTCGACTTATTGAAAGAGGAAGAGGAATTTGATCTCATCAAAAAGATCAGCCAGTTTCCCGAGATCCTCATGGTTTGCGGAAATCAACTTGATCCTTTTCTTCTGACCGCTTATCTTCAGGAGGCGGCGACACTTTTTCATAAATTTTATGATCGCCATCGGGTGATTGACCAGGAGAACGTCGATTTGTCTTCGGAGCGCCTGGCCTTGATTGAGGCCGCCCGGATTGTCTTGGCCAATGGCCTCAATCTCCTGGGCCTCAGTGCGCCGGAGAAGATGTAGGAAAGACCATGGGCCAATGGGGGCATTCCATGCGAAAAAAATGGTTGATTAAAAACCCTAATCCCAAACTGCAGATCGCCTTAAGCGATGCCTTGAATATTCATCCCCTCATTGCACAAATCCTCATTAATCGAAAGATTGAGAGCCTAGAACAGGCTCAGGATTTTCTTTCGGGCAGCCTTAGCAATCTTCACGATCCCTTTTTATTGAAGGACATGGACCGGGCCGTTAATCGTATCCATCAGGCCCAAGATCATCAAGAACTCATCTTGATCTTTGGCGATTACGATGTGGATGGGGTTACCTCATCGGTTGTCTTAAAAAATCTTCTGAGCAAAATGGGCCTTCAAGCCATTCATTATATTCCTCATCGGATGCAGGAAGGTTATGGTTTGAATCAAAATATCGTGGGGTATGCTAAAGAAAAAGGGGTAAGCCTTTTGATTACGGTCGACTGCGGCATCGGTGCCTTCCGGGAAGTGGAGGCCCTCCATCAAGCGGGAATCGATGTGATCATTTTCGATCATCACGAGCCTGATGGGGCCAATTTACCCAACGCCAGGGCTGTCGTGGATCCCAAAAGACACGATTGTCCGTATCCCTTCAAAGGATTGGCGTCGGTCGGCTTAATGGCCAAATTGCATCAGGCATTAACTGGAGAGATTTGTGAAGACCAATTGGATTTGGTGACCATCGGGACGATTGCCGATGTGGCCGAATTGATTGGTGAAAACCGGATCTTGGTCAAAAACGGGTTGCCTAAAATCGGCCAGACACAAAATTATGGGTTACAGGCCTTATTGGAGGTTGCCAAAATCAAAGGGAAAAAGATCCTTCCCTCGTATGTGGGGTTTATCCTGGGCCCCAGGATCAATGCGACCGGGAGGATGGATTCCGCTTTGCCTTCGTTGGAACTCCTTTTAAGTCCGGATTCCCACCACGCCTCTCGCTTAGCCAGAAGTTTAGAAGAGCACAATTCTTCCCGACAGAAAATTCAAAATAACATTGTGGAAGAGGCGATCAGTCTTGTTGAACGCGAAGTCAACTTCAACGAGCATCGGGTGATTGTCCTCAAGAAAGAAGGATGGCATAAAGGGGTTTTGGGGATTGTGGCCTCCCGGATCATGGAAAAATATTACCGTCCCACCGTTGTCATATCAACTGAAGCCGGTTTGGGAACCGGTTCTGCCCGCTCCATCGATGGTTTTTCTATGTTTGAGGCGTTGAATCATTGCGCCCATCATCTAGAAAATTACGGCGGGCATAAAAGGGCTGCGGGGCTAACGTTACGAGAAGAGAAGATCGAATTCTTCCGGAACTCGATCAATGAGTTCGCCCAGGATCGTATAAAACACGAAGATTTGATTCCCACGCTGGAGGTGGATGCACAGATTCCTTTAGCATCGATTGGGATGGACTTGGTCAAAAGGATGGAGTCCTTAGAGCCGTACGGGGAAGGAAATCCGGCGCCGCTTTTTTGCTCGCGGCAGCTGATTGTTAAAACACCGCCTCAGGTTTTAGGGCGGGATACTTTGAAATTTTGGGTTACGGATGGCAAGAGGACCTTCGCGGCTGTGGGCTTTGGGATGGGGGATTGTCGGGATTTGATTGCACCGGGGAGAAAAGTGGATTTGGCCTATCAGCTTTCGATCGATGATTGGAACAAGGAACCCACGGTTTTGCTCAAGCTCAAAGATATCAAGCCAAATTCCTAAATTCAAGCCTTTTGGATCTTTCCTGCCTGAATGCAGCTCGAACACACCAGCATCCGTTTGGCAGCGCCGTTTACAATAATTTTGATTTTCTGAAGATTCGGCAGAAATCTCCTTAAGGTTTTTCCGGTAATTTTTGAGCCGGCACCGCCGTGGAGTTTCTTGGCCCCGCGCCTTTTGTATTTATTACCAGGGATGGATGTTTTTCCGCAGATTGCGCATGATTTGGCCATCTCTAATTCCTTTTAGTTAATACGCATCCACAAGTGAAGGTATCAATATACTGGAAAATGCTCCTTTGTCAAGGTAAAATCTCATCCAACATGCCGCCGGCTAACCCAAATACGATCAGTCACGATCGAAAGACCATTGCTGGGCTTTTAGGGGGGATCTTTCTGATCGTGTTTTTAAGTTTTGGACCGGTCCTCTTTGCAGAATTTCTCAACTGGGATGACGACACCCACCTTTATAAGAATCCTCTAATCCGATCTTTAACGCCGGCCAATATTAAGAAGATCTTTTTCACTCCCATCAATGATATTTATATTCCCTTGACGACCCTTTCCTTTGCCTTGGAATACCATTTTGTTGGTCTAAAACCGTTTGTTTATCATTTGGATAATCTCCTTTTGCATCTGGGGAATGTCGGTTTGATTGTGCTCTTTGCTCTGCGATGCGGCCTTTCAAGATGGGCAGCGGCTTTAGGGGCGTTAATCTTCGGCATTCATCCCATGCATATGGAGTCTGTGGCTTGGGTGACGGAACGAAAAGACGTGCTTTACGCATTTTTTTATATGGGATCCTTGATTTTCTATCATGCTTATCTTAGTCAAAGGCGATGGGGATTTTTTCTCGGGAGTGCGTTTTCCGGATTTTTGAGTATTCTCGCAAAACCAATGGCCTTGAGTCTGCCTTTGGTTTTGCTTTTGTGTGACAGGCTTTGGAAAAGAAAATGGGATCTTAGGGTGCTGCTCGAAAAGCTGCCGTTTTTTGCGTTCGTCGTTCCCATCGCCTGGATGAGCTATTCCTTAAACGCCCGGATGCCAGGAGGAGAGCCTGTTTCTTCAGTTTTGATATGGATTTGGACGTTTTCGTTTTATCCCATGAAATTTATTTTTCCGCAGGATTTGATCCCTTACTATGTTTTGCCGAAACCCATCCATATCACCAATCCCGAATACGCTCTGGCGGTTTTGTTCTTTTCTTTGGTCGTTTTCTCAGTCATTCGGCTTCGAACTCAGCAATGGTTTGTTTTTGCGATTGGTTTTTATTTCGTCTCTATTTTCTTTTTACTGCGATTTGATGATTTGGGGGATATCAGTATTGTGGCGGACCGCTTTATGTATTTGCCGAGTCTGGGATTTTGTTTAGGATTAGGGTTAGTTTTTGACCGAATTTTAGCTTCCTTAAAACGGAAAGACCTCTCTTTGCGGATTCTCACCTATGGGGTTGTATCGATCATTTTATTATTTCTTGCGATCAAGACCCATCTTCAAGCTAGAATCTGGAAGGACAACCTGACATTCTGGAATTACGTGATCGGCCAGAATGAAATGATTCCTCGGGCCTATAATGACCGGGGAGTGGCTTTGGTTGGGAAAGGACAATACGAACTTGCCCTTACGGATTTTAGCCAAGCGATCAGATTGCATCCGCAGTACATTAAAGCCTACTGCAATCGGGCCGACACCTACCTGCTAATCGGCAAAATGGATTGGGCCCTACGGGATTTGAATACCGTGATCCAAAGCGATGGGAGATCCGTCCGGGCTTACTCTATGCGGGGATTGATATACGGCAAAAAGGGAGATTATGATTTTGCTATTCGTGATTTTACGAGGGCCCTGGAGCTCAATCCGCGCTCAGCCAAAGATTACAATAACCGCGGCGTCACCCACAAAAAAAGAGGAGATTATGATTTGGCTCTGCGAGATTACAGCCAAGCGCTTCAACTGAATCCTGATTTCTATGAGGCGTATATGAATCGCGGGGCAATTTATAAACTCACCAACCGAATCGAATTGGCCGCGGCGGATTACACCCATGCCCTGAGGATCAATCCTCATTCGGTGGAAGCTTATACGGAATTAAAAAATTTACCCCGTCAACAGTCAGAGGAAAACACCACTTTACCGGGCTTACGGAATGAAAAATAAAAATTTTAAAATAACGGTTGGAAGCATCAATTTCAATCAGCTCCCGGCCGGGGAACCGAGACGTTTTGTTCCTGCGGGGGCTCATCTTTCCAGGAAAAAAGACATCCTGCCTTTATATGAAAGCCTTCTGGAGCGGGAGATCTCCTCTCAAGATCAAAGGGAGACTTGGCTGAGGGATCTATCGGAATTGGAGGCTGCGTTCGATCAGGCCGGATCCATTCTTTATATTGAGATGACTCGTCAAACCGATAACCAAGAAAGACACGAGGCCTATAAACGATTTTTAAAAACGGTGGTTCCAGAAGTTAAGGTCTTGGTGGATCGGCTCAACCGAAAATACCTCGAGGCCCTGAAGCATTTTCCTGGGGGGTCTCCCTATTACACCCTTTATAACCGTGTGCTTGAGAGTGATATTGCCCTTTTTACCGAGAAAAATATCTCCCTTGAGACTCAGCTCGATTTGCTCTCGGAGAAATACCAAAGAGTCTGCGCTGCCATGACCGTCAATTTTCGAAACGAAGAATACACTCTCGCACAAATGGCAAAGTTTCTCTTAGAGCCGGACCGCAATCTGCGGGAGACCGCTTGGCAGATGACGACCGAGAGGAGACTCAAGGACAAAGATCATCTGGAGGAAATCTTCGATCAAATGTTGCAGCTCCGTCATCAAATCGCCCGGAATACCGGATGCAGCAACTTTTGTGAATATCAGTTCCGGCACTATCATCGATTTGACTATACTTCTGCAGACTGCAAGCGGTACCACGAAACCGTAGCTTGCCTTATCATTCCTTTATGGAACGAAATTCTCGAGCGGCGCAAAAGCCAAATGGGCCTTCCAGACCTTCGGCCTTGGGATTTGGCCGTTGATCCTTGGGGAAGGCCTCCTTTTCAACCCTTTCAGGAACTCGGTGAGTTGATTGCGGGTGTCGCTCGGATTCTTCAAGAAACCGACGATGAATTGAGCCGGCATTTTGCAGAAATGGCAGCCTTGGGGCTTCTGGATTTGGCCAGCCGAAAGGGCAAGGCCCCCGGAGGCTATCAGCATACTCTGGCCGAGGCCCGCAAGCCTTTTATTTTTATGAATGCCGCTGGATTAGATCACGATGTCATGACTTTACTCCACGAGGTCGGACATGCCTTTCATGCCCTTAAGGCCGCCTCCCAATCTTTGTTTAGTTACCGTCACGGGCCTATGGAATTTTGTGAGGTAGCCTCCATGGGGATGGAGCTGATGGCCGGGGAGCATCTGGGTGCTTTTTATAACCGGGAAGATACCCAACGTTCCCGGATATCACATCTTAAGGATATTGTGGAAACCTTAGCGTGGGTCGCTACGATCGATTGTTTTCAGTTTTGGATCTACGAAAATCCAACCCACACCCGTCCAGAGCGCAAGAAAGCATGGCAGAGGATCCGAAGGCGGTTCGCTTCAGCTCTCGTTGATTGGACCGGTCTTGAAGAAGAGGAAGCATACCTTTGGCATCGGCAGCTCCATATTTTTGAGGCCCCTTTTTATTACATTGAATATGGGATAGCCGAGCTGGGGGCTTTACAGCTTTGGCTGCGGTATCGTCAGGATCCTTCTGGGACTTTTAAGGATTATCAAAGGGCACTGGCTCTGGGTGGTTCAAAGAATTTGCCGGGACTCTTTGAAACAGCTGGAATCCAGTTTGACTTTTCTGAGCAGACAATAAAACCCCTGATGCAAGCGGTTAGAGAAGAGATCGATCTCTAGATGAGCGTTGGATGTGAGGGGCGCCCCCGCCTTGGGCGGGGG
>CAZNDW010000001.1:30300-47880 GCA_964571895.1 uncultured Planctomycetales bacterium | reverse complement strand
TTTTGGAAGTCCTGATCTTAGGGTTAGTGGAGGGAATAACCGAGTTCCTTCCCATTTCTTCGACAGGCCATCTTATTTTGACGGCCCATCTTATGGGTTTGAGGCCAACGGATTTCTTGAAGAGCTTTGAGATCTCCATCCAGCTGGGTGCCGTTTTATCGGTTGTGGTTTTATACGGCAAGAAATTTTGGGTTGATGAAAAGATTTTAAAACGGATTTTGATCGCATTTTTGCCGACAGCCATTTTGGGCCTGATGTTTTACAAGGTCGTCAAAAAATTCTTGCTTGGCAACCCTGCGATCGTTGTGGCATCTCTTTTCTGGGGCGGAATTCTTCTTGTGCTCTTTGAAATGTTCCACAAAGAAAAAAAAGAAGCGTTGGAGGACATGAGAAAAATTTCTTATTCAAAGGCGTTTCTTATCGGGATTTTCCAATCCCTGGCCTTTGTACCGGGCGTTTCCCGAGCCGCCGCAACCATCTTGGGTGGATTGATCTTGGGATTTAAACGCACGACGATTGTGGAATTTTCCTTTCTTTTGGCTGTGCCGACCATGCTGGCTTCGACCACCTGGGATTTGACAAAGAGTGCTCAGGGATTTTCTTACGATCAGATAGGGTGTTTGCTCTTAGGGTTCCTGGTCTCATTTTTGGTGGCGATTGTGAGCATCAAATTCCTGCTTCATTTTATCAAAAGCCACACTTTTATCTGGTTTGGGTGGTATCGGATTCTGGCGGCGATGCTCTTCAAGTTCATCGTGTCTTGAATCTTTTTGTTTGGATTTCCAAACAAATATGTTATGATAGTGCCGCTTTTTATGGGAAAATTGCAGGCGACGGCCATAGGTAAGGCGTGTGGATAAAAAAGAGATTTACAAATGGATCAAACTCGGTGGGCTTCTTTCTTTTATTCCGTTCATCATGGCGGCCGGGCCTTTATTGGGGTATTGGGTGGGGGATTATTTGGTCAAAGAGTGGAACAGCCCCTTTGTTGTTTTAATCCTTTCTCTTCTTGTGGGACTGCTGGTCAGTCTGAGGGAATCAATCCGAATCATTCGTCTTGCCTTAAAATTTGATAAGCATTCTAAAGAGCTTATGACAAAACCATGAAGTCAGTTTTTATCATGGGATTGTGATGGGCGGAAAGTGTGTTTCTATTGGCCATCGCGAGCACTCGTTTTATGCCTCAAGAACACCCGGCACTCTCTGAGCTTCCCAATTTGGTCTCCTTTCTAGCCCAGCATATCAATGAGCCAGCATCCCAATTTCTCCATCGCTTCGAGAATGTGATTTTTTCGTGGGTTGCGGTGGGGATTATCTGCCTTTTCGCCTATTTGTCCTCTCGGAATATGAAGGGAATCCCTCATCGCTGGCAAAATGCGATGGAAGTCTTTGTCCTGGGGGTGGATGATTTTGTCTGTGGGATCATGGGGCCGCAAGGGAAGAGATATACCCCCTTTATCGGGACATTATTTATCTATATCCTCTGCATGAATTTATTGGGACTCATCCCTTTCATGAAATCCCCTACTTCGAGTTGGTCCACAACCCTGGCCTTGGCGATCTGTGTTTTTGTTTATGTCCAATACGCGGCTTTGAAGACACTGGGAGTGGGAGGGTATTTCGATCATCTGTGCGGCAAGCCGCGGGGGTTTCTGGCTTTATCCGTGGTCTTCCCGCTATTCATGTTTTTCCTGCATCTAACCACGGAATTGATCAGACCATTGACATTGTCTTTGCGTCTTCGCAGCAATGTCTGGGGGGATGACCTGTTGTTGGCCCAGTTCATGGGATTGGGTATAACGGGATTGCCCATCCTGTTTTTTAGCACGATGTTGGTCATAGTAGCTTCTGTTGTCCAGGCATTGATTTTCAGTATCCTTACGGCTATTTATTTTTCTATGACTTTAGTCCGCGAGGAATAAAACCGAATGAAGGAGGGGAGAAAATGGGAACAGAGACTTTCTCTACACACGGGCAGTTTGCTTTGGCAATCTGTCTTCCATTGGGTTTGGCGCTGGCCGCCGTAGGCTGCGCTTTGGCGTTGGGCAGGGTTGTGGCCGCCGCCATGGAGGCCATTGGCCGTCAGCCAGAGGCTTCCACAAAGATATTGGTGGCCATGGCCACGGGTTGCGCCTTTATTGAAGCCTTGACGATTTATGCCCTGGTCTTTGCCTTTTCCTTGGCTGGTAAGATTTAGGTTTAAGAGGGTTTTCAGAAGATGGCGTTGTTGGAATTATTAAATGCAAGCGAAATCTTTGTCCAGATCATCAATTTTCTTTTGATCTTTTTCCTCTTGAGAATCTTTCTTTGGAGGCGTTTTTTAGGCTTTCTGGATCGAAGGCGGGAGCATATGACCCAGGAGCTCAACAAGATCCAACAGGCTCAAACTGAAGTTTCGCAGTTGAAAACTGAGTATCAACAAAAAATCAATCAGATTGAAGAAACTGCCCGCAACCGAATCCAAAGCGCCGTTTTAGAGGCCCAAAGGATTTCTCAGGAAATAAAAGATCAGGCCCATCAGGACGCCGAAAAGACGATCGAGAGCGCCAAAGAGGAGCTTCAATTTGAGCTGAGGAAAGCCAAAGAAGCCTTGAAGGCTACGGTTGTGGATTTGACCATTCAGGCAACCCAGCAGCTCATTCAAGAAAAGCTGACTCCCGAGATGGATAAGAAGCTGGTAGAGAATTTTTTAACCCAGATCGATCAGGCCCCATGATCCAAAAGACGATTGCCCAGCGGTATGGGAATGGTTTTCTTAAGCAGGCTGAAGAAACGATCGGATGGGAGAGCGGCCTGGAAGAATTAAAGAACATCAAATATATTCTCCTGGATTCTCCAGAGCTGATGAAATTCTTGGAGAATCCGATCGTCGCTTCTTCTCTCAAATATCGAATGATCGATGCCGTTTGCCAGCGGAGATTTTCCAGTTCCCTAAAACATTTTCTATACTTTCTTATCCGGAAAAGACGCATCAACCTTCTCCTTGAGATTATTCAGGAGGCCCGCAAAAGATATGCCCATGGGGAAGGGATCGATGCTGTATTAAGAATCAGCTTTCCTTTGGATTTGGAAATACTTTCTCGGATTAAGAGCACCCTGGAGGAGAAAATCAACAGACGCTTAAAGTTGTATGTCCATCTCGATGGAGAGCTCCTGGGCGGAATCCATGTCACGGCGGGTAATACCTCGCTGGATAACTCTCTTAAGGGATCTTTGCAAGAACTTAAAGAACGATTGATGCAGGTGCGGGTTTGATGAAAACTCTAACCCCATTGGCCGGCTCCAGAAAGATTAAGCGATGATTCCCTTAAGACCCGAAGAAGTCGTCTCAGTCATCCAAAAGGAGCTCCAAAAGTACGAGACTCAGTTACGGATGGAGTCTATCGGGACCGTGATCCAAGTCGGCGATGGGATTGCCCGTGTCCACGGGTTGGATGATGTGATGGTGGGGGAATTGGTTTCTTTCCCAGAACATCTGACAGGGATGGTCTTAAATCTAGAAGAAGACAGCGTGGGTGTGGTTATTTTTGGCACGGACAATTCGGATCAATATATTAAGGAAGGAACCGTTGTCAAAAGGACAGGTAAAATCGCTCAGGTCCCGGTGGGAAAATCCCTTTTGGGACGGGTCGTGGATCCTTTAGGTCAACCGATCGACGGCAAGGGGCCTATTGTGAGCGATCGGTTTCGTCCTGTGGAATCAAGGGCTCCGGGTGTTATTGATCGGCAGCCGGTCAAAGAACCGCTGCCAACCGGGATCAAGGCGATCGATGCCATGATCCCCATTGGATTGGGACAACGGGAGCTCATCATTGGAGACCGACAAACCGGTAAAACAGCCATTGTCCTTGATACGATTATTAATCAAAAAGACACCGGTGTCTTTTGCATTTACGTGGCCATTGGCCAGAAGATTTCCAATGTTGTGGCGGTGCGGGAGACCTTGGAAAAGCATAAGGCGATGGAGTACACAACCATTGTCTGTGCTTCTTCCAACGATTCCGCTTCTTTACAATATCTGGCGCCCTATGCGGGTTGCGCGATGGGAGAGGAGTTCTTGTACTCCGGCCAGCACGGCCTGGTCATTTATGATGATCTCTCCAAACATGCCCAAGCATACCGACAGCTGTCTTTGCTTTTGCGACGACCTCCCGGACGGGAGGCTTATCCCGGAGATGTCTTCTATCTTCATTCGCGGCTCTTGGAGAGAGCGGCGAAGCTCCACGATGATGGGGGAGCGGGTTCTTTAACCGCACTGCCTTTAATTGAGACTCAGGCCGGAGACATCACCAGTTACATCCCCACGAATCTCATTTCTATAACCGATGGTCAAATCTATTTGGAAAGCGATCTTTTTTATAACGGGATCCGCCCGGCTATTAACGTTGGGCTTTCTGTCTCCCGTGTCGGAGGCAAGGGTCAGACCGAGGCCATGCGCCAGGTGGCGGGGAGGCTGCGCTTAGACCTCGCCCAGTATAAAGAGCTGGCGGCCTTCACCCAATTCGGATCGGAATTGGATAAAACGACCCAAATGCAATTGATCCGAGGAGAGCGGATGGTGGAAATCCTTAAACAGGACCAGTATCAGCCCCTGATGCTTTCGCAGCAGGTTGTGATTATCTATGCTGGCATCAATGGTTTTTTGGATGATCTTCCCAAAGAGGCTCTGCAGAGATTCGAGGCGGAGTTTTATCCCTATGTCCGTCAGCATTATCCCGATCTCATTCATGATATCGAAATGCAAAAGAGATTGACCGATCCCCTTCAAGCAAAACTCAAACAGGCCATTTTTTCTTTTAAAAACGAATTTATCCAACAGCGCTAACCATGCCCGCGTCCGTTCGTCCCATAAGAAACAGGATTCAAACAATAGAGAATACCCAGAAAATCACGCGGGCCTTAGAGATGGTCTCGGCCGCAAAGTTGAAGCGCATTGAAGGCCGTCTCGACTTTTTTCGACGATATTCCGGAGAGCTGAACCGATTGCTAGGAAATCTCCTATCCAACCCCGAGCTTATGATCCCGCCTCTTTTTAAAAAGAGGGATTCGATTAAAACATTTGTTTTGTGTGTCATGACTTCCGATACCGGATTGTGCGGAAGTTACAACCATCGTCTTCTTCAGGTGGCCGATGATTTTATCAATCAATATGCTCTTGAAGCCGAAGTTCAATTGGTCACGGTCGGCAAGAAGGGATTCGGTCATTTTAAGAGAATGGGGCTCCCCATTCTTGAAACGTACGTGGATTTACACGGCCGATTTTCTTTTGAAACAGCCCAAAGAATCAGCCAGGATTTGCAAAGGATATTCTTTAGTTCATTACAAATACAGCTTTTTGTAGCCTACACCCAGTTTAAATCTCTTTTGCATCTTAAGCCCACAATCGAGAAATTTTTTGAACCCCCAGAGTCACCATCGACTCAGCCCATCGACTATATTATGGAGCCTGATTTGCCAAGGATCTTAGAAGAATTGACTGCCCGGTATTTTTTAGCACGGGGACAATGCATCCTCTTGGAGGCCCTCATCTCCGAGCACGCCTCCCGGATGATGAGTATGCGCCAGGCCCGGGATAATGCCGAAGAATTGCTGGAAGATTTGACGCTTTTAAAAAACAAGATCCGACAGGCCTCCATCACAACCGATATCATGGAGGTTGTCTCAGCCGCTGAAAGTTTGAAAGGATGACCCTTATGGCTTCTGGTCAAGTGATCCAAGTGATCGGTCCCAGCGTGGATATTATGTTTCCGGAAGGGGAACTCCCGGCTCTTTATCATGCCATTAAAATTGAAGATCCGCAGAGAAATATCCCTTTAACCTTAGAGGTAGCGCAGCAGATTGGCAACAGCTCGGTTCGCTGCATCGCTTTAGGTCCAACCGACGGGCTCAGGCGGGGTATGCCCGCTCAAGATCTGGGCGCTCCCATCAGTGTCCCTGTCGGAGACCAAACCCTAGGCCGGATTTTTGATCTTTTGGGGGAACCGATCGATGGGCAAGGGCCTCTGAGAGAAGGACAAAAACGCTACCCCATTCATCAGAGTGCCCCCAGCTTTGAAGAACAACTGCCGGTTGACTCTATTTTTGAAACAGGTTTAAAGGTGATCGATCTCTTGTGCCCTTATCCCAAAGGAGGGAAGATCGGGCTTTTTGGCGGCGCGGGAGTAGGCAAGACGGTTTTGGTCATGGAGCTGATTCGAAACATCGCCACCGAACACGGCGGGGTCTCGGTCTTTGGGGGTGTGGGAGAGCGGACCCGAGAGGGAAATGAACTTTGGCTGGAGCTTAATTCCTCCGGAGTCATCAAGAAGACGGCCTTGGTCTTTGGACAGATGAACGAACCCCCCGGTGCAAGGTTGCGGGTGGGTTTATCGGCCTTGACCATGGCCGAGTATTTTCGAGATGAAGCCCACAAGGATGTCCTGCTTTTTATCGACAACATTTATCGTTTTGTGCAAGCGGGCTGTGAGGTCTCAACGCTTCTGGGGAGGATGCCGTCGGCCGTGGGGTATCAGCCGAATTTGGCAACCGAAATGGCGCAGCTGCAGGAACGGATCACCTCAACCCGTCATGGCTCGATCACCTCTGTCCAAGCGATTTATGTGCCGGCCGATGATTTGACCGATCCGGCGCCCGCCACCACGTTTTCGCACTTGGATGCCAAGACCGTGCTCTCGCGGCCTATTGCGGAATTAGGGATTTATCCGGCGGTCGATCCCTTGGATTCCACTTCTCGCATGATGGATCCGCGCATCCTCGGTGAAGAACATTACAGAATAGCCTTCCGTGTTCAAAGGATCCTTCAGCGGTACAAGGACCTGCGGGATATCATCGCCATCTTAGGGATGGATGAATTGTCCGATGAGGACAAATTGACCGTTACTCGAGCCAGAAAGATCCAAAGGTTTCTGTCTCAGCCTCTTTTTGTGGCTGAGGCCTTTACCGGGGTGAAGGGGAAATATGTGAGGCTGCCAGAGACCATCAAAGGATTTAAAATGATTGTGGAAGGCCAGCTCGATCATGTGCCCGAACAGGCCTTTTATATGGTGGGCCCTGTTGAGGAGGTCACGGAGAAACATGATCAGTTAAAGAAGGCCAGTGATGGATAAGCTTTTTCATATAACGATTTTTACCCCTGAGGGCATCGTCCACGAAGGGCATATCTCTTCGCTGGTCGCTCCCGGGGAATTGGGCTATCTGGGCGTGTGGGCCCATCATGCGCCGCTCATGACCACCTTGCAGCCGGGAAAAATCATCCTTAAAGATGCCGCGGGTCAGCAGACGATTTTTGAATCTCAATCCCAAGGCTTGCTGGAGGTCTTAAAAAACGAGGTAATTTTGATTCTCGATCGGGTGTCGAAATGGCTTCAGCCCAATTCTACCGATGTCGGTAGAATTGGAAAAATCTCACTTTCTTAAGCCTATAAAAATGGAAAATATCATTGCTTTTTTTCATCAGATCCACGATGTTCAGGGAATTATCGAATGGGGCGGGCTCTTGGCCATCTGCAGCATTGTCTTTGTAGAGACAGGCCTTTTTGTTGGATTTTTTTTGCCGGGGGATTCGCTTTTGGTGACCGCCGGCATTTTTGCCGCCGCGGGTTATTTGAATCTGGTGCCGCTTTTAGCTTTCGTTTCGTTATGTGCGATTGTGGGTGATCAGACAGGGTATTGGATCGGTTATCAAGCCGGTGAATTTTTATTCTCGAGAAAAGATTCCCGCTTTTTCAAAAAGGAATATCTAGAAAAGACCAAAGCCTTTTATGATCAATACGGCCCTAAGACCATTGTCTTGGCTAGGTTTGTACCCCTTATTCGGACCTTTGCCCCGGCCGTGGCCGGTGCCGCCCGCATGCGGTACCAAAAATTTGTTTTTTACAATATCTTTGGAGGACTCTTGTGGGTTGTCTCCATGGTTTTCCTGGGATTTTTTGTCGGATCGATCATTCCTGACATTGAAAGATATCTCTATCTTGTGGTGGGAGGGGTGATCGTTGTATCATTTCTTCCAATTTTTGTTGAAGTGAGGAAGCACCGTTTGAAAAGTGCGCAGTCCATGAAAGGGGTTTAAAAGATGCAAACGTACGCGTATGGGTTTCCGAGAATCGGCGAAAACCGGGAATACAAAAAGGCCATTGAGAGTTTCTGGAAAGGGGAGTCCTCCGAAGAAAAAACCCGAGAGCAAATCGGCCAGATTCAAGAGACGATGCTTGCGGTTTACGAACGCTCCGTTGATCGTTTTCCCGTAGGAGAGATGACTTTCTATGATTCTATCTTCGACACAGCGGTCATGCTGGGGGTTTATCAACCGAAGAATTTAAATGAGTATTACAACCTTTGCCGCGGCCAAGAGGCCTTAGAAATGACGAAATGGTTTAACACCAATTACCATTATCTGGTGCCGGATTTCGCACAGTTCAAAAGCCCAAATTTTTCTATCCATTGGAATAAGCCGCAAGAGTACCTCAATAGATACCAGAAGGGAATTCCTTTTCTCATCGGCCCGTTTACCTTCCTGAAGCTTTCTAAGGGGATAAGACGGCAGAATTTCTCCGATTATCTTTTAGCATTGGGAAGCGTATATGGGAAAATCTTACAGAATTTTCAAGAAGTTCACATGGAAGAACCGGCCTTTGTTTTGGAGCTGACCGCCTCAGAAATCAAAGCGATCAAATCCCTTTATAGGTCATTTTCCAAAAAGACAGCGATTCACCTTTTTACCTATTATGAAAGTGTGGATTTCTTAAGGGATCTTTTCGATTTGCCGATTAAATCCATCGGATTGGATTTCGTGCATGGGACAGGGAATTGGGAGGCCTTGAGAAAATACGGTTTTCCAGAAGATAAAACGCTGATTGCCGGCGTGGTTGACGGCCGTAATATATGGAAGACGGATCTTCAAGGGGCTGTCGATTGTGTAAAAATCCTATCAAAATTAGCAAAGAAGACTGTGATCTCCAATGCCGCGCCTTTATATCATTTGCCGGTGAGTGTAAAAACAGAATCTCTCGATCCTCGATTAATGCAGAATCTGGCCTTTGCCAAAGAAAGATTGGAAGAATTAAGATTCATTGCGGAAGTTTTTGAAAACAAAAGGAAGCTCTCCCCGTCTAAACTCACAGGCCTCGGAGGGGATCTAAAAGTCCAGAAGCGCGTTGGGGCCCTTAAGGCCAGAGATTTCCAAAAGTCAGTTCCTCTCTTAAAACGAAGATCTCTCCAGCAGAAAATTTTGAGCTTGCCTTTGTTTCCCACCACCACGATTGGCAGCTTTCCCCAGACCGCAGAGGTCAGAAAAAAGCGGGCGGAATTTCGCGCTCGGAGGATTACAGCCGAACAATATCAGGCGTTTGTCCAGGAAAAAATTGCTCAGGCGATCAAACTTCAAGAGGAGCTGGGGCTGGATGTTTTGGTCCATGGGGAATTTGAACGGACCGACATGGTGGAGTTTTTTGCCGAGCGGCTGGAGGGCATCACCACAACCCAAAACGGATGGATCATCTCTTACGGCACCCGTGTCTACCGGCCGCCGATCATTTTTGGCGATGTCGCCCGGGTTTCGCCTATGACCCTGCCGGAGATTCGCTACGCCCAAAGCCTGACGGCAAAGCCGGTCAAGGGTATGTTGACTGGGCCGGTGACGATCATCGCCTGGAGCTTTGTTCGGGAAGATATTCCTATCAGAGAGGTGGCGTATCAGTTGGCCTTGGCCTTACAAGATGAGATCCGAGGTTATGAGAAATCCGGGATCAAGATTGTTCAGATTGATGAACCGGCCTTTCGGGAAAAAGCGCCCCTTAAAAAGCGCGATTGGCCCCGGTATTTCGACTGGGCGATCAAGGCCTTTCGTCTGGCGACCAACACCGATGCCCAAACCCAGATTCATACCCACATGTGTTACTCTGAATTTGGTGAGGTTGTAAAAGAAATCAACAAGATGGATTTTGACGTTATTTCGATTGAAGCCACCCGAAGCCGCGGGGATATCATCAAACATTTTGAAAAGATCGATTTTAAAAGGCAAATCGGATTGGGGGTGTGGGATATCCATTCCCCAGCGGTGCCCTCCAGAGACCATATGCGGGAGATTGTCCAAAGGGCTTTGCAGGTGATCCCCAAAGAAAATTTTTGGATCAATCCGGACTGCGGCCTTAAAACAAGGACCTGGGAAGAAACGATCGAGTCGTTGCGGAATCTAGTTGCATTAAGCCGTCAGTTGCGAAGGGATCTATCGAATAAAGTTTAAGGGTTTTTATGCGATTATGATTCTCTTTCTTTTTTCCGGCCCATTCTTTTAAGGGAATGGGCTTTTTTCCTAAGTTTTTCCTATTTTGAATCCCACGACAGGAGTGTCCCTGCAATGTCTAAGGCCAAGATACTGGTTATTGAAGACGAAAAAGACATTGTGGAACTTCTTCGATACAATCTGGAACGGGAGGGATATCATGTCGTCTCAGCACTCCTTGCTGAGGAGGGCTTGCGAATTTTGCAGAAAGAACTCCCTGATCTTATTCTTTTGGATTTGATGTTGCCCGGTATGGATGGCTTGGAGGCCTGTCGGCTGATGAAGCAGGATCCCAAGGCAAAGAATGTCCCCATCCTTATGTTGACGGCGAAAAGCGAAGAATCCGATGTGGTCGTGGGGCTGGGGCTGGGGGCCGATGATTATGTCACCAAGCCTTTCAGCCCGAAGATCCTCGTCGCCAGAATTAAAGCGGTTTTACGACGGGCATCCCAAAAACAAGAATCAAAAGAGATCAGGGTTTTAGGAAATCTGACGATCGATCTTCCCAAACGAAAGATCGCTTGGGAAAAAACAGCGATTGAATTGACGACTCTGGAGTTTGATATCTTGGAGTTTCTGACCCGCCATCCCGGCCGAGTCTTTAGCCGGGATCAAATCATGGACCAAGTCTGGAAAGAGGGCAAATTCATTGTGGATCGGGCCGTGGATGTGCACATCCGGGCCTTGCGTAAAAAAATGGGGGCAGCCTCTGATTTCATTGAAACCATCCGAGGCGTTGGTTATCGCTTTAAGGACATGGAAGGATTTGATGAATAAGATTTTTCGCAGGCTATTTTTAACGAATCTTTGTGTGATTTTGGTTAGTTTTACATTCCTGGGAATGATCCTCAATTGCCCTTTTCAAGATTATGCCAATGTTATTTTCATGGGGGTCATGACAGCTTTAATTTTAAGTCTGGTGATCGGAAAATTATTTTTGAGGCCTATCCGCGAGATGCAAAGAGCCGCAGAAAAGATCACCCGCGGCGATTATAAGACGCATCTCGCCTTGATGAGAAAAGACGAACTGGGCGTTTTGGCCGGACATCTCAACCAGATGTCTTCAGAACTGCAGAACAAAATCATGGAAATCATGCGGGAGAAAAATGAGCTCAAGGCCATTGTCTCCAGCATGGAGGAGGGGGTCATCGTCATTGGGAACGACGAGAAGATACTTCTTCTCAATTCGCCCATCCAAGATATGCTGGATCTCCGCTCCCGGAATCCGGTGGGTCGGCCGTACTGGGAGGTTATACGAAACGGGGAAATCAACCGCTTCCTTAAAGAAGCCATCCGAGAGAAAAAGTCTTTAAAAAAGGAAATCACGATCCTTTCTCCAGAGGAAATCCACTTCAGCATGCAGATCTCGCCGGTCGTCCTTGAGGGACAAAATCTTTCGGGAGTCGTTGCGGTCTTTCACGATGTTACCGAACTTCAAAAGTTCGCGCGGATGCGCTCCGAATTCGTGGCCAACGTTTCGCATGAGCTTAAAACGCCTTTAACGAGTATCAAAGGCTTTGTGGAAACCCTGAAAGAGGGCGCTCTAGAGGACCGTGAAAAGGCCAAGAAGTTTTTAGAGATCATTCAAAAACACGCCGAACGTTTGGAGAATTTGGTCAATGATGTATTAAATCTCTCTTCCCTAGAATCAAAAGGAGTGACTCTGGATTTTGAGACAATCGACCTCCGGCCGATTTTAGAGACGGTTGTAAATTTCTGTAAAGATCAATTGGATGGTTTTCATCATCGGATTATTTTCGATATCTCCCAAAATTTGCCGATGGTTTTTGTAGACTGCAGCAAAATGGAACAGGCCTTTGTCAATTTGCTGGACAACGCCATGAAATTTACGCCCCCGGGAGGCGTAATCACTATCCGGGCTTATCCCGATAGGGGTTTTGTCCGAGTAGATTTCAAGGATAACGGTATTGGAATTGAGCCGCAGCATCTCCCTCGTCTTTTCGAGCGTTTCTACCGTGTGGACAAGGGCCGCTCTCGAGAATTGGGTGGAACGGGCCTGGGACTTTCCATTGTCAAACATATTGTTCAAGCCCACCAAGGCCGGGTTTCGGTAGAAAGTGAACCGGGCAAAGGCGCTGTATTTTCCGTTTTCCTACCCATTCGATCTTCGGAAGGCTCAATGAACTAAAGATAAAGGAGAGATCATGGAAAGGCATTTTGATGAAGCCCTCAAGAATCTGAAGGAAAAAATTTTACGCATGAGCGGTTTGGTGGAAGAAAGCATCGGCTCCTCCATCAGAGCGCTCTCGGATCGGAATTCAGAGCTAGCCTATAAGGTCATCAAGGCCGATGATGGCATCAACATGCTCGAGATCGAGATTGATAATCTGTGTTTGCAGCTTTTGGCCTTGTATCAGCCGACCGCCGGGGATTTGCGTTTTATCGCCTCCACTCTTAAGATCAATAACGATCTGGAGCGAATCGGCGATTTGGCGGTGAACATCGCAGAAAGGACCTTGGATCTTTTAAAGGTCCCTCCCTTGAAAATTCGTATCCCTATCCCCAAGATGGCGCAGGCAGCCCAAAGGATGCTGAAAGACAGCTTGAATGCCTTTGTCAACAAGGATTCCAAGCTGGCCTATGAGGTTTGTAAGCGCGATGATGAGGTGGACGAGCTCAATCACGAAATCTTCATGGAATTGTTGAAATGCACCCCAGAGGAACAAACGCCCGTTGAGCGGGTGATCGATTTGATTCTGGTTGCAAAAAATTTGGAAAGGATCGCGGATCATTCCACCAATATCTGCGAAGATGTGATCTATATGGTGGATGGCAAGATTATTAAGCACCATATCACCGATTGATGCTTCGACTTCGCTCAAAGAGTTGAACGATTCTGTTGAATTTGTGCTGGTCACATCGGAATTTCAAAAGCGAAATTCCGATTCCCCGCTGCTTTCTTACGAAAGCAATGCGCGGGGGACAAGATAAGCCCACCTGCCGGACGGGCAGGCAGAAAATTCCGATGTGACCCCCGTGATTCGCTTTGCGAAGCAAAGCGACGGGGTCTATAGTGCACGAGCGTAAGCGAGTGCTTATCTTGGATAGATATGAGACCGCCAAAGTTATTACTCTTGTATAAAAAAAGTGCTTATAAGATTTATTTTCTGGAAAGGCATAGCCCCTTATTTCGTAAACAAAACCTCTTTTCTAAAACGGAAATTAACAAATTTAAGCGATCCCATTTTAAGCATTATCAAACGTTACAAGAGGTGGAGAGGGTTCTAAAGAAATTGAAGATCAGGTGTCGGAAACGTTGCCGGGGCCGCAAGATCAATTTTGACGCGTATGATTTTGTTGTGACCGTGGGGGGCGATGGGACCTTTTTGGAAGCCGCGCGGGGATTAAAAGATCAGATTATTTTGGGAGTTAATTCCGATCCCTTAAGCAGTGTCGGTCGTTTTTGCGCGGCAACGAAAGCGACCTTTCCGAATCTTTTTCAGCAAATTCTTCATGCGTCATTCAAGATGAAAATCCTCCCTCGAATTCAGTTGAGATTGAAGCTTAAAAATAAGACCGTCACGATGGATGTCTTGAATGATATCTTGATTTGCCATCAAAATCCAGCAGCGATGAGCCGTTACGAACTGGTTATTCACGGTCTTAAGGAAGAGCAGCGCAGCTCCGGTTTATGGATTTCAACAGCAGCCGGATCTTCCGGGGCCATCCACTCGGCCGGGGGAGTACTGATGCCCGCTGATCGCCAAGATATTCAGTATAGGCCTCGGGAATTATATCAATCCCAGAGGAACTATCAACTTAAAGGAGGAATGGTACGGTTAAAATCTCCTTTCATCGTACGCTCCCTCATGCGCGGGGGTGTCATTTTTGTTGATGGCTCTCACTCAAAATATCCCTTTAATTTTGGGGACACGGCCCGCATCGCTCATTCTCCTGTTCCTTTAAGAGTGGTGGATGGAGGCAAGGTCGCGTTATGAGAGCAGCTCTCTTAATTTCTCACGGAAGCCATTCGCCGAAGGCAAAAAAAGAAATCATTCATCTGCTGCAAGAGATCAAAGCGCGCTCTGGCTTTGAGATTTTGGAATATGCTTTTCTGGAGATTGCCAAACCCACCATCCTTCAGGGAATCGACCGCTGTGTTCGCCAAGGCGCCGATACGATCACTATCTTGCTAAACTTTCTTAATTCCGGAAAGCATGTGGATCAAGATATCCCAAAGCTCATCAAGGAAGCCAGGGCCCGATACCCCGATGTCAATTTCCGGATCACGCCTCCCATTGGCCAGCATCGCAAAATAAGAGAGCTTTTTCTTGATTTTTTAAAATGAGAGACATTTTCTTCTCAAAGGCTTTGATGGTCTGGTACAAAAAAAACGCCAGAGATCTCCCGTGGCGGGAAACCTCGGATCCCTATAAAATCTGGATTTCCGAGGTCATGCTCCAGCAGACAACCGTCAACGCCGTTATTCCCTATTTTGAACGATGGATAAAGGCTTTTCCAAAGGTGGAGAGTGTCGCGACAGCCTCCCGAGAGGAAATCTTAAGATGTTGGCAAGGCCTGGGGTATTACGAACGCGCGAGAAATATTCATAAGGCCGCAAAGATTATCTGTAGCGATCACGATGGGCAGGTTCCTTCGGATCCGGAGAAATTAAAAAGACTGCCCGGATTTGGAGCTTACACAAGGGGGGCAGTCTTAAGCATAGCTTTTGATCAAAGACATCCGGTGATCGATGCTAATGTGCGACGAGTTCTCATGCGTTATCGTGGCCTTGAAGGATACGCAAATAACTCTCAGGATCAAAAGATTAAAGAATTTTTAGAGACGATTCTTCCTCGGCGAAACGTGCGCATTTTTAACCAAGCCTTGATGGAATTGGGGGCTTTGATTTGCCGGAGAAAGCCTTCTTGTCTGGTTTGCCCTCTCCAGAGCTCCTGTTTGGCCTTTCAAAAAGGTTTACAGGATACGATCCCTAGCCCCAAGAAAAGAATGACGATCGAAGTGAACGTGGCTGTTGCGTTGATCGAAAAAGGCGGTCGTTATTTTATTCAACAGCGTCCCTCAAAAGGACTTTTTGCGGATTTGTGGGAATTCCCGGGAGGAAAAATTGAAAAAGGAGAGTCGCCTAGAGAAGCCTTGCACCGAGAAATTCAAGAAGAACTGAACGTGGGGATTCAATCGGCTACCCCCTTATTTAAAGTGATTCAATTCTACACGCAGTTTCGAGCCCGACTCCACGTTTTTCAGTGTCAACTCCATCCTTATCCACCTTCCGATGGGACACACAAATGGGTGCAATTAAAAAGAATGCAACAGTATCCCATGCCCTCGGGAAGCGTCAAAATTGTTAATAAGCTATTATAATTACTTGAGTTATATAAGCCAGTTCGATGATTTTTCCATTGAAAATTCGACTTGACAAACTTGAAATCCTCTTATATATTATTAACATGATTATGTTAGTAACCATTAAGGCCTTCAGAAGGTGGACATGAAAAAGAGAATATTAGTCCTCGTAGCAGGGTTTTTTCTGCTGCTTCAGACATTAACCTGGGCAGAAAATCAAACTCTCCAAGGTAATCTAACCGTGTCCGGGGCTTGGGCCATTTATCCGACTGTTGTGGCCTGGGCAGAAGCCTTCCAAAAGATTCATCCGCATGTGAGAATTGATGTTTCCGCTGGCGGCTCTGGAAAAGGTGCTGCTGATGTTATCGCCGGTTTAGCGGACATCGGCATGGTCTCTCGCGATCCTGATCCATCGGAACTTAAGAAAGATATTGAGGCCGTTTATATTCTCAAAGATGCAGTGTTTCCTATCCTCAGCGAGAATCATCCTGGTATCCCGGATCTGCTCAAGCACGGTGTGAAGCGAAGCGTTTTAAAAGAGATCTATATAGCGGGTACGATCACGCGCTGGAATCAAGTGACAAGTTCCGGAGGCGAAAAATCAATTCATATTTATACGCGTTCCGATGCCTCCGGTGCGGCATCGAGTTGGGCGAATTATTTGGGTGCGAAACAAGAAGACCTCCGCGGCATTGGTGTTTACGGTGATCCCGGGCTCTTGGAGGCGACAAGAAGAGATCCTCTGGCAATTGGCTATACCAATTTTAGCTTTGTTTTTACAAGACAAGGAGCCGTTGTCCCTGGGATACGATTGCTTTCGATCGATGCCAACGAGAATGGATTGGCCGATCCCAATGAGGTTTACGAGAACCAACAACAGGCCATGGTGGCGATCGAAAGAGATCATTATCCTGTCATCCGCAAGAATTATCTTTTTATTAAGAAGAATACAATACCATTGGCGAAAGAGTTTATCCGATTTGCCCTTTCTCAGGAAGGCACCGAGATCGTTTCGAAAGTGGGGGCGAGTCTTCCGTTAACGGAAAAGGAAAGAGAGAAAGTCTTAGAAAGCCTGCTGCCATGACGACACGCCATTGGAAAGATTATCTAGCCCGACGGATCATGTTTCTTTTCTGCTCCATTTTTTTAAGCCTCGGGTTTTTTATGATTTTCATGTTATACCAGCGTTCAAAACCGATCTTTGCGCTGATCCCTCTTCAAGATCTTTTGTTTTCGTCCAACTGGCATCCCACCAGAGGAGAATTTGGGTTGGCCAGTTTTATAACAGGGACATTGTGGGTGACGATCATTGCCATCGCCATGGCGGTCCCTTTAAGTGTTCTGACAGCGATTTATCTTGCGGAATATGCTCCTCGAACTTTGCGGGAATTCTTAAAACCCCTCATTGATCTTTTGGCGGGGATTTCTCCGGTCATTTACGGAGTTTGGGGAATGATTGCGGTTGTCCCTTGGGTGCGTGATTCCCTGATGCCTTTTGTCACAGAAAGGCTGCCGTCCGTTTTCCCTTTCCGCTCAGAGAATTATACGGGCTTTTCGGCCTTGGCCGGGGGAATCGTCTTGGCGATTATGACCTTTCCTATGATCATTGCCCTTGTTGGTGAGGTCTTGCAGGGTGTGCCTTTTGGGATCAAAGAGTCTTCTTTGGCTTTGGGGGCAACCCATTGGCAGGCGATCAAGGGTGCTGTTTTGAAAAGGGCTTGGCCGGGGATCATCGCCGCGATCATTTTGGGACTTTCACGGGCCTTGGGGGAAACGATGGCGGTTTTGATGGTGGCCGGCTGCAGTTTAGGGAACTTTCCCAAATCTATTTTTGATTCAGCCTATCCCTTGCCGGCCTTGATTGCCAACACCTATGGGGAGATGATGTCTGTGCCTCTTTATGATGCGGCTATTTTATCGGCGGCGTTTATTCTTTTGATCGTCACGCTCCTTTTTAATATGGCGGGCTGGGG
>CAZNDW010000001.1:0-30200 GCA_964571895.1 uncultured Planctomycetales bacterium | reverse complement strand
GGAGTCAGCTCTAAATGAATTGGCGCACCTTTGAAGAAAGAATCATGAAGGCCCTGATGATCGCCTCATTGTGTGTGGTGATCGGGAGTTTAATTTCTATCCTACTGACCATTGTTTTGAAAGGTTTGCCTGCCATTCGTTGGGAGACGGTCTCCCAAACACCCCAGGGCGGATATTATATAGGGAAGGAAGGGGGGATCCTGAATGCCATTTTGGGGTCACTCCTTTTGGGAGTTGGAGCAACCGCGGTGGCGTTTGTTGTCAGCTTACCCGTTGCCTTTTATCTCAACTTGTATTTGAAGAAAAATTCAAGATTCTCTTATACCATAAGATTTTTATTTGATGTCCTCTATGGGGTGCCGGCCATTGTGTACGGCACCTTCGGATTCACCTTGATGATTCTGTGGGGGCTCAAGGCCTCTCTTTTGGCTGGGATCATGACGGTGGCCTTTATGATCATTCCTGTGATGGCCAGGGGCATGGATGAGGTTTTGAAAATGGTTCCTTTTGAGCTGAAGGAGGCCTCTTGGGCCATGGGCACAACCCCCTGGGAGACCGCCACCCGGGTTATTTTTAAGCAGGCCCTGCCGGGGATTGTCACAGTGATTTTACTTGGTTTTGGCCGGGCCATCGGCGATGCGGCGGCGGTGTTGTTGACGGCTGGTTTCACCGACTCCTTGCCGAATTCTTTGTTGAGGCCCGTGGCGACATTGCCTCTGGCGGTCTTTTTTCAGCTGGCAACGCCCTTTCCGGAAGTTCAAGAGCGGGGATACGCGGCGGCATTCATTTTGACCGTTCTCATCCTTGTGATCAGCCTCATCTCCAGGATTTTATCCCGACAATTTACACGGAACGTCGTGCGCTGAGGTTTCTATGGAATCCAAAACACATATTGGCGTCAGGGATTTGAATGTGTGGTATGGTCCGATCAAAGTCTTGAACCATATCACGATGGATATCCCTGATAAGAAGATCACGGCCATCATTGGCCCCTCGGGCTGCGGCAAGACGACCTTTCTTAAATCTTTGAACCGTTTGATTGAGCTTCAGGATCAAATCAAGCTGAGCGGTCAGGTCTTGGTGGATGGAGAGAATATTCTGGATCCTTCGCTGGAAGTTACGCATCTGCGCAAAAAATTGGGACTTTTGCTGCAGAGACCCCAAGTTCTGCCGATGTCGATTTACGACAATGTGGCTTATGGCCCGCGAATCCACGGGATGAAAGACAAAAAGGAGTTGAATGAATTGGTGGAGAAATATTTGAAGCTGGCCAATCTTTGGACAGAGGTGAACAATCGGCTTTATGCCCCCGCCAGCCGTTTATCGATCGGACAACAACAACGGTTGTGTCTGGCTCGCACCTTGGCCATTGAACCGGAGGTGATCTTGGGTGATGAAACGACCTCGGCCTTGGATCCCATTTCGGCCCAGCAGATCGAACAGCTGCTTCTGAAGCTCAAAAACCGCTACACGATTGTTTTGGTAACGCATAATCTGCGCCAGGCCAAAAGACTGGCGGACTATGTGATCTTTTTTTATTTGGGAGATGTGATTGAGCACGGCCCGGCAGCCGAATTCTTCACCAAGCCCCGCTATGCCAAAACCAAGGCCTATCTCGAGGGCCGCTTCATCGAAGATTTTAAGATTGATGGGGAGGTCTCCTTGAAATTGCTCGACACACTTGAAGATTCCAGCCAGCTCCAGACCATCCTCCACCAACTCGAGATGGGGAAGATTTTAAAGATTTTAGTGGAGGGGGAGGAGACCGTTAGAAAGGTTAGTTCCTCACTTGAAAATGAGGGTCACAGTATTCTGGAAGTGAGGCGATTGAATTCAACCAACTGGGAAATGATTGTCCAGAAGCAACATGTGAGTTATAACATATGAGGGTTTCTGCTAAAATCGATTATGCTTGTCGGGCCCTGATGGATTTATCCCTGCGCTGGCCGGATCCTTCTCCGGTACCCATTCAGGAGATTGCCAGACGCCAGAAGATTCCCATAAAATTTCTTGTTCACATCCTGATTAGTCTCAAGCAGCTGGGGTTTGTAGAAAGTGTGCGGGGAAAAAAGGGAGGATACCATCTGATGAAACCGCCGCAGGAGATCAGGCTGAGTGATGTGATCAGAAATTTCGGCGGGTTGGGTTACGCCATCGGTTTTGACGGGAATAAGAAAGAACCCCACCAAATCATGGACTCCATTTGGCAAGAAATCGACCGTACCCTGTGGCATATGATGGAAGGGATCAATCTGGAGACGATCGCCAACCGCCAACGAAGCCAAGGCAACGCGGTCATTTATGAGATTTAACCGGCAAAGGAGTGTTTTTTTATGGAAAGCCTTAAAGCTAGAATCGAGGGATTAAAAAAGAAAGCCCAAAACTTGAGCGCCGAAGGGATCATCAGATTGGCGTATGCTGAGTTTGGCCGGCGGGTGAATTTTGCCTCCAGCTTGGGAGAAGAAGATCAGGTGATTACCGACATGATTGCGAAGGCGGCCCCTGCACTTGAGGTCTTTACTTTGGATACCGACCGGCTTTTTCCAGAGACCTATGATTTGATTGAAAAAACCAAAAGGCGTTATCCATTGAATTTTAAAATTTATTATCCCGACTCAAAGGCGGTTGCAGAAATGGTGAATTCCAAAGGCCTCAATCTCTTTTACGAAAGCGTGGAGAATAGAAAACTGTGCTGCGGCATGAGGAAGGTGGAGCCCTTAAACAGGGCTTTAAGAAACGTGGATGCCTGGATCACGGGTTTGCGGCGGGCGCAGGCTGTCACGAGGATGAATGTGGAAGCCTTTGAGTGGGACGAAGAGCATCAGAAGATTAAAATCAATCCTCTGGTCAACTGGACTCTGGATGAGGTTCACAAGTATATCCGCGAGAATCACGTTCCTGTGAACTCCCTTCATGCCAAAGGGTTTGTTAGTATCGGCTGTGCTTCTTGTACAAGGGCCGTCCGACCGGGGGAGGACATCCGTGCGGGGCGCTGGTGGTGGGAGACCCCGGAAAGCAAGGAATGCGGATTGCATGTCGGTGGAAGTAAAGAAAAACAAAAGTAGTCGTCAGTCATCGGCTTTCAGCTATCAGCCAATGACTGATAGTTGACGACTGATGGCTGAAAGCTGATAAGGTGGTTTATATGAAAAAAGTCATAGATAAATTGGACAACCTTGAGGCCCAGAGTGTTTTTGTTTTGCGTGAGGCCCACCGGGAATTTAAAGATCTGGCGATGCTCTGGTCCATCGGCAAGGACAGCACCGCGCTTTTGTGGCTGGCCCGCAAGGCCTTTTTCGGGCATGTGCCGTTTCCTTTGGTCCACATCGATACCCGTTATAAGATCCCGGAGATGATCCGGTATCGTGATGACTTGGCAAAGAAATGGAAGCTCAACATGGTTTACGGGGAAAACAAGCAAGCCCTCGAGGCCAAACAGACATTTCCCGATGGGGCTCTTAATCGTCTCAGCTGCTGCAAGGCTTTAAAGACCGACGCCTTGAAGCATACTTTGGATGGTACGTGGCCGCGCTATCGTTTGAATCACACAACCGGCGCCTATGAGCTGGACGCCAATACGGAACCTTATACGGGCGTCATCGTCGGTCTTCGGGCCGATGAGGAAGGGAGCCGTTCCAAGGAGCGGTACTTTTCTAGCCGGGACCGCAACAGCGAGTGGGATATTGGCGATCAGCCGCCAGAGCTTTGGAATCAGTTTAAAACAGATTTTGCTCCAGGAACCCATGTGCGGATTCACCCTCTTTTGGATTGGACTGAGCTCAATATTTGGGAATACATTGAACGCGAAAATATTCCGGTTGTTCCTCTTTACTTTGATCGAGGCGACGGCAAACGGTACCGATCGCTGGGATGCTATCCCTGCACCTTTCCAGTTGAATCCACGGCCAAAAATGTGCATGAGATTGTGGAAGAGCTGGGAACCGGAAAATTCGCCAACATTGCCGAGCGCTCCGGCCGGGCCCAGGACAAAGAAGACGCCGGCGGTCTGGAGACTTTAAGACGAGAAGGGTATATGTGAGCCCTCGTCCCGCCTGTGGCGGGACGAGGGCTCATCCTGAGGAACACAGTGACGAAGGATCTTTATATGAGCGCTCCCACACGCGAACAAATGAATATCGTGATCGTCGGGCACGTGGATCATGGAAAAAGCACGCTTGTCGGTCGTCTTCTGGCGGATACCGGGTCTCTTCCCCAAGGAAAGTTAGAAGAGGTCAAAGCCCGTTGCGCCAAAGCGGCAAGACCTTTTGAATACGCCTTCCTGCTCGATGCCTTGAAGGACGAACAAAATCAGGGCATTACGATCGACACCGCCCGTTCGTTTTTCAAATCCGCGAAGCGCGATTATATTATCATCGATGCCCCGGGGCACATCGAATTCTTGAAAAATATGATAACCGGCGCCGCCCGCGCCGAGGCCGCGGTTTTAGTCATCGATGCCTTTGAGGGAATCAAGGAAAACACCAAGCGCCACGGCTATATGCTGTCTTTTTTAGGCATCCCAAATATCATGGTGTGCGTGAATAAAATGGATTTGGTAGATTACAGCCAGAAGGTTTTTAATGAGATCCGCGCCGCGTACACCCCGTTTCTTAAAGAATTGAATCTTAAGGCCGATCATTTCCTACCTATCAGCGCCCGCGAAGGAGACAATATTGTTGGCCTTTCTGAGCGGTTGCCATGGTACAAAGGTGTCTTTGTTTTGGAAGCCTTAGACGGATTTGTCAAAAGGCCGTGGAAATACGAACAGACCTTTCGGATGCCGGTTCAAGATGTCTACAAATTTACAGAAGAAGGGGATAATCGCCGTATTGTGGCGGGTCGCATCGAATCGGGTTCGATTGTGGTGGGGGATGAGGTTATTTTTCTTCCTTCCCAAAAGCGATCGCGAATCGCCAGTCTTGAGGCCTTTAATAGGCTAGCGCGAACCGAGGCCTTTGCCGGCCAGAGTGTGGGGTTCTGCCTGGAAACCCAGATTTATATCCGGCCGGGAGAAATGATGTGCCGGCTTCAGGAAAAGCCCCCGCATGTGAGCTCCAAATTCAAAGCCAATATTTTCTGGCTGGGGAAAAATCCCCTCATTAAGGGCAAGACCTATAAACTCAAAATCACCTCCCAGCAGGTGCCGGTGGTCTTATCGGAGATTTTCAAGGTGATTAATGCGGTAGAACTTTCCACGATGACGAAGCCGCATGTGGACCGGCATGAAGTCGCGGAGTGTCTCTTTGAGACAATGAAACCCATTGCTTTTGATGAGGTCTCAAGCATTGCCGAGACCGGCCGTTTTGTGATTGTGGACAATTATGAGATCGCAGGCGGAGGGATTATTTTAGCGCCGGTCTTTGACGAGCAGAGCACTTTACGCCAGCACATCCGAAAACGCGAGTATGAATGGGAGCGCAGCACGATCACACCGGAGAAGCGCGCCCACAAATATCAACACAAGTCGGCCTTCCTCATCATCACCGGTCAGATTGACACCGGAAAACAAAGGATCGCCAAGGCCCTAGAAGAGGAGCTTTTTAATCTGGGCAAGTTCGCTTATTTTTTGGGCATATCGAATCGTTTATCCCTGGCCAGTTCCGACCTCAAGGATAGAATCTTAAGCAAATTTGAGCATATCCAGCAGCTGGGAGAGTTGGCGCACATCTTGACGGATACGGGATTGATTTTAATCACCAGCATCACCGATATCGACGAATACGAACTGGAGATCTTAAAATCTTTGAATCATCCCAATAAGACCATCGTGATCAATGTCGGAGAGAACCGATTCTCGACCGGACAGGTTGATCTCAATTTGGTTGAGAACGAAGAAAGCCACAGCGCCGTCCGTAAGATTGTCGAGCTATTAATCCGATCGGTCGTGCTGGACCCGGAATATTACATTTGATCATCAACTTTGGATTGCGTTTTTAAAAAACGAATGCGTTTTAGAAAAAAATATCGAACTCTTTACTTTACTGTATTTTTTATCTATGCTAAAATTTTTTTATCATTGTTCAGAACTGCTAATCCATTCGACGCGTCGCCCTTGGGGCTCCTTGCTCAGGATCATGGTGAGCAAGGTTGAACCATTAATTTTTAGCGGCACATCACCGTTATAAGGATGGTCCAATGCGTGTGTGTAAGGAAGGAAGGAAGGAAGGAAGGAAGGAAGGAAGGGGGGGTACCCCACCACCGGTCTTCTAGCATTTAAGAACTTTCGTCTAATTTTAGAACCCAAGTTGTGTGCCATGGCGCAACTTGGGTTTTTTGTTTTTCCGCCGAAGAAGAGCACTGCTTCCTATTAGGTCAGCGGGCAGATGCAGTCAAGGAGAATTTGACCCCCTCACGGCGAGAGATTACGACAGGTTTCGCGATCTAACGGGTAGAACAAAAAGAAAAGTGGCACAGTGAAGAAAAAATCCAGGGCTTACTCACCGTCCCCCATCTCCCGGGACATCACGGAGCGCAAGAAGGCGGAACAAATAGTCAAGGAAGCTCGGGACTATGCTGAAAATATCATAGCGACAGTACGGGAGCCTTTGGTTGTGTTGGATCGTGATCTCAAGGTCGTCTCAGTCAACCGCGCCTTCTACCAGACCTTTAAAGTGAATCCCGAGGAAACCGAAGGCCGGTTCATTTACGATTTGGGCAACCGACAATGGGACATCCCCAAACTGCGGCAGCTCCTGGAGGATATCCTTCCCAGGAAAACGGTTTTTAATGACTACGAAGTGGAGCACCGCTTTAAGACCATTGGACAGAAAACAATGCTTTTGAATGGCCGGCAGATTTATGGAAAGGCGAACGATGTCCAGATGATCCTCCTTGCCATTGAAGACATCACCGAGCGCAGGAAGGCGGAGGCGTTGGCGGCGAAGAGTAAGGAACTGGAAACGCTGCTCCATGTGACCTCGCATGACTTATCTGAGCCGCTTCGGTCGATCGAGAACTTCTCCCGCATGCTTCTGGATGAACAGGGGGGACGTCTGGATGAGGAGGGCCAGGACTTGCTCCGGCGCGTGGTCAAGGGCGGGGCTCGGATGCGCCTTCTGCTGAATGACATTCTTACCTTCTCTCGGGTCCGAAGGATTACGCCGCCCACCGAGGAGGTGGCAGGGGAGGTAATCGTCCGCGAGGCCCTGGATGGATTGGAGGCGAGGATCCAGGAAACGAAGGCAAAGGTTCAGGTTGCCAAGGATCTTCCACCGCTTCGCGCCGACTGGACCTGGGCGACCCAGGCCGTCTACAACTTGGTTTCCAATGCCCTGAAGTTCACAAGGCCGGGAGAATCTCCCGAGGTGGAGATTGCCGCCTACCGGCCGGCTCCAGGAGATCCCGATGGAGAGGGACTCATTGTGCGCGACCGGGGACCCGGGGTCGCCCCGGAGCATACCAAGCGGATCTTTGAGCTGTTTCAACGGGCCGTGGGGCATGAGGTGGAGGGAACCGGGGCCGGGTTGGCCATTGTCCGGGCCGTGGCCGAGCGCCACGGCGGCAATAGCTGGGTTCGCCCGCGCGAGGGAGGGGGATCAGAGTTTATCGTTACCTTTGGAAAGAAAGGTGGATAGAAGGAGGACCAACTGATGGACCACCAACCGATAAAAAAGGGGGGCAGCCAGAACATGAAAGTCTTGTTGATTGAGAATCAACCGGCAGATGCCGATCTGGCCCGATGGGCACTGCTCAAGGGGCCTTATCCCTGCGATGTGGAGTGGGTGGAGAAACTCGGTCTCGGATTGGAACGGCTTGAACAGGGGGGAATTGACGTTGTCTTGTTGGACTTAGGGTTGCCCGATTCCCAAGGGCTCGATTCGGTGAGAAGGGTGCAGGCGCAAGCGCCGCAAGTACCGATTGTGGTTCTCACCGGATCGTACGAGGATGAATCAATGGCAGTGGAGGCACTCCAAGAAGGGGCCCAGGACTATCTAATGAAAGATGGTTTGGATGGAAAGGTGTTGTCGCGCGCCATCCGGTATGCCATCGAGCGCATGCGCGCTGAGATGGAACTTCGGAGAAGCCAAACAGAACTCCAAACCGCTAACCTCAAACTGGAGGAACTGTTGGCGGTTAAAGAAAGTTTTATTGCCAACGTGAGCCACGAACTCAGAACCCCAGTGGCCGTCATCAAGGAGGGGGTAGGCCTTTTGCTTGATGGTATGACAGGGCCCTTAGGCGAACAACAGATTAAATTCTTACGCCTTGTGGACAGAAATTGTCTACGATTGGCCGAGTTTGTCAGTGATATTTTGGATCTGTCGAAGATCCGTGCCGGGCGCATGTGGCTTTTGAGAGGGAAGATTAAGCTTCGGGAGCTGATCGAAGAGGTTTTGAAAGAATCGCAGCCCTTGATGGGCAAAAGGGTCTTAAGGCTCGAAGGCGCACAGGCGCGGGCGGTATTGGGGGATACGGGGAAAATCCGTCAAGTCCTAACGAATCTTTTGTCGAATGCCGTAAAATTCACGAAAGACGATGGAGCGATCACCTTGTCGATTCGGGAAGAAGGAGAATTTGTCACCACGATAGTCCAGGATGACGGCGTTGGAATCGCGAAAGAAGATATCCCGAAGTTATTCCAGGAGTTCTCCCAGGTGGGTGAGTATCAAGAAAGAGGGACAGGTTTGGGCTTGGCTTTGTGTAAGAGTATAATTGAGCGGCACAAGGGAACGATTTCGGTTACCTCGGAGCCGGGGAAGGGGGCTACTTTCACCTTCACGCTGCCACTTTACACTCCTAAGGTTGCTTTGGAAGAGGCTTTCAAAGACCTCGTGGAGGAATCAGCGAAACATTTAGGGTCTTCGACCGTTGCCTTAATCGCGGTCGACTGTGAGAATCTGTCCCGGATGGAAGCGCTCGAAGAATTGGAAAAGCTTCTGCGCCCGCAGCTCAAGAATGGCGATGTGGTGTTGGGCTTTGATCTCAAGTGGCTTATTGTTCTTACCGTGGCCGATACGCGGGCAGTACGGGCGATGAGTGGACGGATTCGGAGAGTTCTTGAAGAGTGGGCAGTGACCCGACTAGGGGCGCGAGCGGGCGAAGCGGTCCCTATCGCTATGGGAAGCGCTTTTTACCCCGTGGACGGGACAGACGACGCGCACAAACTTTTTTCTATCGCCCAGGATTTTGCGAAGCCTGTGACGCCAGAGAAAATCGAGAAGAAGCAAATCTTACTTGCCGAAGATGACCCCTCAGTTCTTGAGGTGACCAAACTCAGACTTGAGCAACTCGGCTATGACGTCCTGACGGCCACCAATGGCGAGGAAGTCTTAAGCCACTTCGAGGGCCATGACGCGCCTGATCTTCTTTTAATAGACCTCAAGATGCCCAAGCTCGATGGGCTTGGGGTGGTAGCAAAGCTCAAAGCGGTGCCGCAGGCCGAGAAGACCCCTATTGTAGCTTTCACGGCCTATGGGGAAGAGTTAAAAGATAAGTGCCTCGAGATAGGGATTCTGCATATAGTGAAAAAGCCCTTGGGCGCGGGGGAGTTGCTCGATAAGGTTCGCCAAGCGCTTGGAGAGAAGGAGCCCTAGGCATGAGCCTTGAGAAACGGCGGATTTTGATCGTTGAGGACGAACTCGGAGAAACCGGAGGGGTGTATGCCTAAGAAGATATTGGTTGTGGACGATGAGAAAGATATGGTAGCCGTATTGCTTCAAAGACTCAAGGCCTATGGTTATGAGGTGGCGTCTGCCGGCGACGGAGAAGAGGCTTTGAGAACGATCAAAAAGGAGAAATTTGATCTTATCATTTTGGATATTATGATGCCTGTTATGGATGGGACTGAACTCGGTCAGATTCTGAAAAATGATCCCAAAACGAAGAATATCCCCCTCCTATTCCTAACGGCTCTACAGACCAAGCAGGAGCACGCGGGATATGACATCGTAGGGTCTGACGTTATATTCGCCAAGCCATTCGATATCAAAGAGTTGATGGGTAAGATTGATGAGTTCCTTGCTAAATAGTGTCCACTGAAAAAGTCTCTTAAGAGTTGGACACTTCGGTTACTTTTTCAGTGGGAACTAATTTAGTGTCAGAGTTGGAGGGAGATTTGAGTTGGCTTGCAGTACGAAACGTGTGCGGGCCAGAAACTATGGCATACCATGCTTCATAGGTACGTTCATCTTTTTTTAAGAAAAAAATCTTGTTGACAAGAATCAAGGCAGATGTTAGGATTTTAGGCAAATAAGTTGGAAGAATACTTATTTGTCCTTCAATCTTTTTAAGTAAAACGTCATGGAAAAAGAAATCGAAATCTTTGAAGAGTACGTGCACAGGAAAGGGTTAAAGTACTCCGGCAAGCGGAATATCGTCTTGAAGGCCTTCTTAAAAAGCGACCGGCATGTGAGCGCGGAGGAGCTTTTTTCTTTGGTGAAACAAGATCATCCGGATATCGGCTACACCACGGTTTATCGAGCTCTGAAGCTGATTGAGGGAAGTGGCATTGCCGATGCCGTTCATTTCAACGACGGCGTCCGGCGTTTCGAGCGTACAATCGGCCACGAGCATCAAGCGCATTTTATCTGCACGCACTGCGGGGGCCATTTTGAAGTGGTGGATGAGAATATTTATAACCTGAGCGCGAGCTTAGCCAAAGAACAAGGTTTTCTTCCCCAGAAGCAGCGCATCGAGATTTACGGTATGTGCAAGGATTGCAGTTGACAAAGGGAGTGACTGGTGATAAAGCCCATGGGCACGCAAAACTTTGGCCATAGCAAAGTCTTAAAGACCATTAAAGTGATCAAAGAGGATGGCCGGGGGACGGAAATCGATTTTGGTTATCGCATCCGGCAGTTTAAATGCAAGAATGGCTGTGAGCATCATAATCACTTGGTGTGCGTTTTCTGTGGGCAATACAGTTATCTGGACAATACGAGTTTAGAAAATTCGCAGGATCAGTTGGCGAAAAATAACAGTTTTATCCCCCAGAAACACATCTTTCAGATTTATGGGCTGTGTAAGAACTGCCAATAGTTCTTTTCTGCCAAATTTTTTTTGGCCTGTAGATGAAAATGATTTTCATAATTTTCGCAATGTAAGATGATGAACCATCCGGAATCAAAGCCAGTGAGTCAAAAAGAAACGACACCCCTCAAGCCGCTCTCCTTATATTCAAGGGATATTTTTCAAGGAAAAAAATATGTGATCATTCATCATAATGAGCAGGAGTATCGCTTAATGGTGACAAGGCAAGGGAAATTGATTCTCACAAAATAACACCGCAGAACTTCAACAGCTAGGAATGGATGGCCTACCAATCAAGTACCCAGCAAAAAACTTTTCACTACAGGAGGGAAAAGATGCATTCAAAAGGCGCGTTTCTTATCGCATTGCTGGGAGTCGCATCGATTGGAAATTCATCCGTTTTCGCAGGACAATCCGGCGAAGCTGAGCACGAAAGCATTCAGCAAAGACGAACGCAGGAGCAACAACTGCCTGTCTTAAAAGAGGTGGTTGTCACGGCCCAAAAAGATCAAACCCCCAAAAGGCTTCCAGATGTCGTGGGCGCAAAGATTTACAATGGGAAGAAAACCTCTCTCATTGATCTCAATGAACCCCCTCCGATGATCAATAACAATTACCGCCAGGCTCTTCAGAAAACGCCCGGCTTATTATTAAGTGAAGAATCAACCCCTCTTTTAAGCTTGGGATATCGCGGGCTTGAACCTCACCGGGCGCAATTCACTCAAGTGTTAAAAGATGGTATCCCCATTCATGCCGACATGTTCGGGTATCCCGAGGCTTATTATACGCCGCCTTTTCAGGTGATCGATCGTATCGAGTTTATTCACGGCGGGGCGGCGCTCATGTATGGGCCTCAACCGGGAGGAGCATTGAATTTTTTGACGAAAGACCCCTATGAAGATTCGCCTTTGTCCCTCACGTTTGAAAATAGTGGCGGCAGCCATGGGCTTTACTCTCATTATACGGCTTTAAGCGGCACCCAGGGGCCTTTGGGATATTACGGCTATTTTCATCACCGTCAGTCACAAGGATTCAGAGCGCATAACAGTCAGGTCGATTTGTTTTCCGGAGGAACAAAATTCAAAATGAGTTACAATGACGGGCCGGTGTGGAAGATCGGCTTGGAGGCTTATGGCGAGGAGCATGGAGAGCCGGGGGGCTTGACCAGAGCGGATTTTGATGCGGATCCGACAAAGACAAACCGGCTTAATGACCGTTTTGAATTGAATCGATACTCGGGGTGGTTGTCTCTGGAAAAAGAGATTGGCCAAGATCGTTTTCTGGAGTTTAAAACGTTTGGAGGTTATTACGAACGCTTGAGCTTTAGACAACGAAGCTCTGCATCCAGCAATTTCGGAACGACTCCCAGCGGCGCCAATTCCTCAAGCAATGATATCGAGAGTCAGGAGTTTTTTACAGGCGGGGCAGAAGCAAGAATGCGTCAGGATTATGCAGCGTTTGGATCGGATGAACACACCCTCACTTCCGGAATCCTTTATTATCATGTTACTTCCCCCAGGCTCGATAAGCGGGGAACAACACCGGATGCCACAGATGGATCTCTACGCAAGGACGCTGATAGAGAGATGAATTACGTTTCCTTGTTTGCTGAGAATCGCTTTAAATTGGGAAAGTTATCGGTGACCCCCGGCGTTCGTTTAGAAAATATATGGCAGTCGGTTAAAGAGAATACCAATTTGGATAAGACCACTGTTCCTTTAGCGGATGAGTCGGATTTTAGCTTTGTTCCTTTGGCTGGCGTGGGGGCGTCTTATGAATTGCACTCCGGTCTGGAGGTGTATAGCAATGTTTCCCAGAGTTATCGCCCCAAGATTTACACGCAGGCTGTTCCAACGGGAAGCGGCCAAGTGGTTAATGAGGATCTGGAAGAGGGTAAATCATGGCAGGCCGACATGGGGCTTCGCGGGAGCCCCCGGGATTATTTCTCCTGGGATGCCAGTTTATTCTATATGGAATTCAAGGATCAAATCGGCACTTCCGGTTCAACGGTCGAGAATGTGGGCGATAGTCGTCATCGCGGCATTGAATTGGGAGGGGAGCTTGATCTCGTTGGTTGGTTTGATGATTTTTATCAAACCAATCATCAACAAAGAATAGGATCCGTTAATGTCTTTGCTAACACCATGGTGTTGGATGCCAAGTTCATTAAGGGTCCGAATGACGGCAAGACACCTCAGTACGCCCCTGATTTTATTTTCAAGACAGGGATTGAATATGATTATCAGAACAAAGGAAAGATACGCCTGGCGGGGACATTTGTGGATGATCATTTCGCCAACGACACCAACACCACCCAGTTTCTTGTCCCTTCGTATAAGGTGTGGGATCTGACGGCGGAATGGAAGGTCTTTAAAGATCATCTCCGGGTTTTCGGCGGGATCAATAATTTGTTTGATGAGAAATATTTTGCCAGGGTGCGCGCGGACGGTATTGATCCAGCAGACGGCAGAAATTATTATGCCGGCTGTAAGCTGATCTGGTAAGAGGGCAAAACAATCACCTGCTGAAATAGGGAAAGGAGTGTTGCATGATGTTCTGGGATCAAACATTATGGAATCTTTTTCATAGAGGCGGCTTTGCCATGTGGCCCCTTTTATTCTGTTCTATTATGGTCGTAGCAATTGTTGTGGAGAGATTCTGTTTTCACCTCCGACAACGCATGAGTGAAATTTCCTTCCAAAAGGAGTTAAAAAGACTCCTGGCCCTTAAAAAGATAAGGGAGGCCATTTCTTATTCTCGGAATTTTCCTCATCCGGTGGCGAAAATAACAGCCCATTATCTTTCTCATCTCATCTCAGATGAGCAAAGGGCGAATGTTCTTAGGCGGGAGGGATCAAAAATTCTAAAAGAGGCCGAACAAAATCTCAAGGCCCTGGCCACGGTTGCCCATCTTTCTCCCCTATTGGGGCTCTTGGGAACTGTGACGGGATTGGTGAGCGCTTTTCGCCAGATTGAGATCCGCGGTGGGCAAGTTCAGCCCGCCCATTTAGCCAACGGTATATGGGAGGCTTTGATCACGACGGTTTTTGGCTTATTGATTGCCATTCCGGCATTGGCATTTTTTCATTATTTTGAAAACAAGGTTGATTTTGTATCTTGGCGGATGCAGCATGTCATTTCAGAGTTGGATGAGTTCTTCCGGAAAGAGACACAATCAAAGTTTGACCCTTCGATTTTGCCCAGAGTCAACCCTGATCCCAATCCAAGGGTTGATGCTCAAAACACGCAAGCGCGCGGGGAAGCAAGGGTGGCCCCTTGATCCGCGGAAGTAAGTCCAGGGAGCTTCATGGAATTCATCCGTTCTAGAAGATCGGCGCCGGCGATTGATATGGCGCCGTTGGTTGACGTGGTGTTTCAGCTTTTGATTTTCTTTATACTGACTTCTTCTTACTTAAATCCGGCGATTAAACTGAACCTGCCTACAGCCGTGACGCAAGATACCCAGCTGAGGGAAAGGATTATTGTCACTATCGATAAAAATGGAGGAGTCTTTATCAATAATAACGCTGTCCCCATGGAAAACTTGAGGGAGGAGATCCAAAATAAACTTTCTTTTGTGCAAAAGAAATCCATTGACCTGCAGGGAGACTCGGATGTACCATATCGATATTTTGTGAGAGTGATGGATGAGGCCAGGCAGGCCGGTTGTGCTCAAATCAATATTGTGCACGGAGGGGAAGGAAAGCCGTGAACTCGCCGTTTTTATGGTCTGAAGGTTCTTTGCCTCGCTTTATGGTCTTCTCCGGTTTAGTGCATCTTTTTCTTTTATGCTCAACTCACCTTTTAGGATATTTGTATTCCAGGCCCCAGTTTGCCGTTGAGACAGCCGAGGCAAGCGTGGATGTGATCTTTATTGAGAAAGTCACAGAAGAAGCAGTTGAGCCGCAGATCCTAAGAAAAGAAATTGTGGTGGCGAACCCCCCTTTACAAATACAAAATATGCCTCTTCGGGGCGCTGTCACGGAGGTCAAACCAAATTACATGAGAAATCCTGCCCCGGTCTATCCGAGGGAAGCCAGACAGAATGGCTGGGAAGGGGTTGTTCTCTTGGAAGTCTTGGTCAATAAATCGGGGGAGACAGGGGATGTGATTATTAAACAGAGCTCTGGCTATAACAGTCTTGACCGGGCTGCTCTTCAAGCGGTAAAGAGTTGGCGGTTTCGTCCGGCGAGGCTGGAAAACAGGCCCATAGAATCTTCGGTACAAATTCCCATACGCTTTAAGATGGAGAATAGAACACTTTGAGGTAGGGGAAAATGATAAGGAAATTTCTTGCTATTTTAGTTTTTGTTGGGATGTTCTTCAGCACCGACCCGTGTCTCTCAGCCGAAAAGCGGAGTAAACTGGTCATTGCCATTCAGCCGACCTCCACCCCTCAGCAGTTGGAGAGCCAGGCCAAGGAACTCGAGGCTTTCTTGGAAAAACGTTTGAATAAAGAAGTGGAGATATTTTTCCCCACCAGTTACGCGGGGGTTATTGAAGCCCTTCGTTTTGGCCATGCCCACGCGGCATTTATGGGATCTTGGCCGGCCTTGATGGCCAAAAGCCGCGGCCAGGTAGAGGTTGTGTTGGCCGAAATACGGGAGGTCATGATCGATCAAGATAAAAAAGAAGCTCCCTTCTATTTTTCCTCTTGGGTGGTTTTAAAGAATAGTCCTTACACCAATTTAAGCGAGTTGAAAGGCAAAAAGGCCGCCTTCCCAAGCCCAATATCCAGTTCAGGGTACGTTGCTCCCTTAGCAAAGCTTGTGGAGCGAGGGTTCTTAAGCAGGGAGGAAGGGGTCGTTGACCCCAAAGAATTTTTTGGAGAGGTCTTATTTGCCGGTGGCTATGCTCAGGCCTGGGAAGCCCTTAAAGCCGGTCAAGTGGATGTGACCGTGATTGCAGGAGATGTGCCGGAGATGCTTTATCGTCAGGTCTTAGAGAATACACGTATTTTAGAAAAACAAGGCCCTATCCCCTCGCATGTGATTGTGGTCAAAAAAGATTTGGATGTCGCCCTAAGGGATCAATTGGTCAAGGCCTTTTTGGAGCTGAATTCTGAAGAATACCGGGGACTGATGAGGCAATTCGTATCCGGTATTTTTGTCAGATTTGAACCAGCTACCGAAGAGCATTTGCGGCCGTTGGAAGAGATGTTACGGTTGACCGGTTTTGAATTTGTAGAAAATAAAAAATGATGAAGACCATTCCTTTGCAAGATCCGCCAGAGTCTTTTCCAAAAGATTATCCCGAAGCAATTTTGAATGCCAAGGATATTTGGCACAGTTATGATGGCCGCTCTTACGTTCTGCGGGGGATCACGATGGAGCTAAGGGAGGGATTCTTTACGATGGTGCTGGGACGAAGCGCCAGTGGCAAAACGACATTGGTCAAAGTTTTAGCGAATATCCTTAAACCTGTGCGTGGAAAGGTCCATCTCCTGACAAGGCAGAAGGCATCCCCCCGGCCCATCGCTTACATCCCGCAGAATCTGGGGTTAGTGCGCAATCTGACGGCTTGGGATAACGTGATGATAGGGGCGTTGGGCTATACAACGACCTTAAAATCGCTCGTTCCCAGATTTGATCGGAAGCTCTCCGCTAAGGCTCAAGAGATTCTAATGGCTTTGGGGGTCGCGGATAAAGCTGACCAGAAAATTTGGCATTTGAGCGGAGGGGAAAGGCAGCGAGTTGCCATCGCCCGCGCCCTCATGCAAAACCCTCAGATCATCTTGGCAGATGAATTTGTCTCACAGCTTGATCCTGTGACATCGATGGAAATATTAAACATTATGAAGAAGCTGACCCAAAGCGGCATTGCCTTTTTGATTACCACTCACGATGTGGCTTTGGTCAAGAAATATGCCAACCGAGTCATCATCATGAAAAACGGCGAGATTCATAGCGAGCATACCTCAATGGATTTCTCATTGGAGGACCTCATGGATGAAATCAGATGAAGAAAAATATTTCTAAGACGATGATGGTTGTTTTGATGGTGGGGGCGTTAAGTTTGCTTTCCATGTTTCGCCTGGGTTTATTTGATCCTTCGCGTTTGTTTCTGGCATCAAAGAATATCATGCAATTTTTTGCCGAGATTTTTCCACCTCAACTGGATCTCTTGCCGACTCTCAGCCGTGCTATTGGCGAGACGATTCAAATGTCTTTTACGGGCACGGCACTGGGATTCTTAATGTCGTTGCCGTTGGCGTTTTGGGGGGCGCGCAACCTCTTTGGCCGCTTGGTTGGGGCGGTTGTCCGATTGGTCGTCAGCGGGATACGCACCATTCCCTCGATTTTATTTGGCGTTATTTTCGTGATCGCCTTTGGGCTTGGGCCCACAGCCGGCACGTTGGGCGTGGCTTTCTATACGGTGGGTTATTTGGCGAAGCTTTACTACGAAGCCTTTGAAGCCGTGGATCCCGAGGTCATCGAGGCGGTCAAGACGACCGGTTGCAATCGCTTGCAACTTTTTCGATTTGTCATCCTGCCCGAAACGGCCAATACGATCATCAGCCAGCTTCTTTTTATGTTCGAATACAATATCCGCGCCTCAACCATTATGGGTTTTGTAGGAGCCGGCGGGATAGGGTATTATATGGTCGGTTATGTTCAGATGCTCCAGTACCAACATCTTCTCACGGCGCTCCTTCTGACCTTCCTGGTCGTTATGATGATTGATTATTTCAGCTTTCAAATACGCTCTGTGGTCCATCATCACTCTCTGTCACGTTGATACTTCGATGGCGTCAACTTTCCCTTTCCGAGGCCTCTATAAAATTCCCGCCTTGCAATAGGGGTTTGTTCATAATATAATAAACCAACTTTTTTAATCTATTGAAATCATCTCTAGAGCAGCACACCCTTTAGGCGGAGAGCTCATGGCGGAGCGTGCGAAGTTAATCCTCAATGGCCGAATTTTTGAGTTGCCCGTTGTCGTGGGAACAGAGAATGAGAAGGCCATTGATATCTCAAAATTAAGAAACACAGCCTCCCACATCAGTTTCGATCCTGGTTTTGCCAACACCGCCGTCTGCCAAAGCGCCATCACCTTTGTGGATGGGGAAAAGGGGATCTTGCGCTACCGCGGGATCCCCATCGAAGAGCTCGCCGAACACTCCACCTTCCTCGAGACAGCGTATTTTCTGATTTATGGAGAGCTCCCCACGCAAACCCAGCTGGACAAATTTTCCCAGGCCTTTAGCGAGCACGCGATGATCCATGAGGATATGAAGAATTTTTTTGATGGGTATCCCTCCAGCGGTCATCCCATGGGAATCCTCTCGGCGATGGTGTGCTCCCTTTCCGCCTATTATCCGGAATTGATCAAGCCCGATTCCAGCCCGCAGGACATCGACACGATGGTGGTGCAGCTTCTCTCCAAAGTGCGCACCATCTGCGCTTTTTCCTATCGCAAATCAACCGGGCAGCCCTTTGTCTATCCGCGGCCCGATTTGAAATATATTCCCAATTTTCTCAATATGATGTTTGCTCCGCCGGCCGGGGAATACAGAATTGATGAAGATGAAGTGAGGGCCTTGCGCGCTTTATTGATTCTACATGCCGACCATGAGCAAAACTGCTCAACCTCCACCGTCCGGCTCGTGGGAAGCTCCAAGGCCAATCTCTTTGCCTCGATTTCGGCGGGAATCTGTGCGCTCTGGGGACCCCTGCATGGGGGAGCCAATCAAAAAGTCATTGAGATGCTCGAGGAGATCCGCGCTCAAGGGGGCAGTGTGCAGAAATTCGTCAACAAGGCCAAAGACTCCCAGGGGCATTTCCGTTTGATGGGCTTCGGCCACCGGGTGTATAAAAATTTTGATCCCCGATCCAAGATCATTAAAGAGCGCGCGTATGCCTTGCTGGAGAAGAAAGGGATCCGTGATCCCCTCTTAGAGATCGCTGTTCAATTGGAAGAGATCGCCTTAAAGGATGAATATTTCATCGAACGAAAACTCTATCCCAATGTGGATTTTTATAGCGGGATTATTTATCGTGCCATTGGGATCCCTCTCAATATGTTTCCGGTCATGTTTGCCATCGGACGGATGCCCGGCTGGATCGCCCATTGGAAGGAAATGGTTGAAGATCCCTCAACCAAGATCGGCCGTCCCCGCCAGATCTACATAGGATCCCGCA
This sequence comes from uncultured Planctomycetales bacterium, assembly GCA_964571895.1. Taxonomy (GTDB): domain Bacteria; phylum Omnitrophota; class Gorgyraeia; order Zapsychrales; family JAHFFX01; genus CAZNDW01. The sequence continues at coordinate 11,091 of CAZNDW010000001.1, read as the reverse complement.
AACGTTCCTATATTCCCATCAACAAACGAAATCCATAAAGGAGTAAACCCGTGATCACCTTTCGAAAAGAAGCGAAACTGGACAAACAATCCGCTATTCTTTTCCTGGAAAAGACGGCGTTAGAAAAGAAGCGCTTAATGGTCAAAAACGCGGCCCTCAGAGCTCAAATCTTCTCTCTGGCTCAATCCGGCCGGTTTACCGGGGAAAGCGCAGAGCTCTTCCCGATTTCTTCGAACAAACAGTTGATTCTTTTATGCGGTCTGGGCAAATCCGAAGAAGTCTCGCCGACGAGTCTGCGAGTCGCTGTGCGTAAGGCCGTCGTGTCCCCATTTCTAAAAAAGTTAAGCGAAATCGAAATCCTTCCCCCGGAAGACAAAGAGCCCGCCATCCAAGCGATTTTAGAAGGGATCTTGGTCGGCGGTTATACGTGGAAGAAATATTTAACCCCATCCAAAGATGACCCTTCCGTTCGCGTCGAGGACAAAAAATTTTTTATTGCGGCCGCTCCCCAAAAATCTTATGAAGAGGCGATAGCGGTCTGCCAAGGGGTCAATCTGGCAAGGGACTTGATCAACGACAATGCCGATACGGTCAGCTCAGATTTCATCGAAGGTGTGATGAAGAAGCTGGGTTCAGGACAAAAACACGTTTCTTGGGAGATCCTCAATCGCAGGGAGTTGGAAAAGAAGGGTTTGAATCTGCATCTGGCGGTCAATCAGGCCAGCCCCAAAGAACCCAAGCTGATTATCGTGAAGTATCAAGGAGGTGCTCCCCGGGATCCTTACACGGCGCTCGTTGGTAAAGGGATCACCTTTGATACCGGCGGATTGAATTTAAAGCCCACCGGTTCCATGGAGACGATGCGTTCCGATATGAGCGGGGCCGCGGCTGTTGTGGGTGTCTTAAAGAATGTGATCGCCCTGAGGCTCAAGAAAAACATTCTTTTCGCCTGTGCCCTGGCAGAGAATGCGATCGGATCTCGAAGCTATAAACCCGGCGATGTGATTAAAAGCTACAGCGGCAAGACCGTTGAGATCGGCAATACCGATGCCGAGGGCCGTCTGGTTTTGGCCGATGCGATTTTTTACATCGTCAAAAATTATAAACCCACGCAGGTGATTGATGTCGCAACATTGACCGGGGCGTGCGTGGTCGCCCTCGGCCATGATTATTCGGGTTTGGTCTCGTGCAGTGACGAATTGGCCGAAAAATTGCTGCGCTCCGCTAAGGAAACGGACGACCGTGCCTGGCGGCTGCCCAGTTACCCGGAAATCAAGGAATACGTGAAGTCGAAAATCGCCGATATCAAGAATGTTGGCATCCCCAAAGGCGCGGCTGGGGCGCTTACGGCCGCGGAGTTTCTGCGTCAATTTACCGGTGATCTCCCTTGGGCGCATTTTGACATCGCGGGCACGGCCTTTGTGGAAGGCTCGGATAGAATGTATTTTGGGTATGGTGCAACCGGGGCCGGGGTTCGGCTTTTGACGCATTATCTGAAAAATCATTAAGCCAGTAAGGATAAGGATAGGGAAGTGATCCATTTGAAAAGATTTTTTCTTTTTTTGAGCTTAGTTTTTTTTGCCGCCTTTTTGGGAGTTGGGCAAAAGAGCGCCTTCGCCAATGCTGAGCGTGTCTTCGTCATCCAACTGGACGATGCCTCGATCAATCCGGTTACGGCCGAATACATCATCCAGGCGATTTCTCAGGCGGAAGAGGAGAAGGCTGAGGCCCTGATTCTGAAGCTCGATACACCCGGCGGACTTTTGAGCTCCACACGCTCGATCGTCAAAAGGATCTTGGCCTCCGAGGTTCCGGTGGTGGTCTACATTTATCCCAGCGGATCCCGGGCGGGCTCAGCGGGTGTCTTTATCACCTATGCCAGCCATATTGCGGCGATGGCCCCTTCCACGAATATCGGCGCTGCCCACCCGGTCGAATTCGGTCAAGAACCGCGGCGTCGTCCAAAAGAGGAGGATCTTCAAGAATTGCGAGAGCTTCTGAAAGGACTAAAAAAGAAGAAGGAATCCCCCACCGAACAAACGAAAGAAAAGGCCTCAAAACAAAATGCAACCGAGGAAGAGCTTTCCTCAGATGAAGATCCTATGACGAGCAAAATCCTCAATGACACGGTGGCCTTTATCCGGGCGCTGGCACAGCTTCGCCACCGCAATGTCGAGTGGGCGGTGAAGAGCGTGGCCCAAAGCTCTTCGATCACCGAAACCGAGGCCTTGGAAAAAGGCGTCGTTGAGATCATCGCCAAAGACGAGCACGACCTTTTAGAGAAGTTAGACGGACGAATCGTCAGAATCAAAGATCAAGACCTCGAGCTTCATACTAAAGACGCCGTCGTGAAGACGATCGCCATGGATTTTCGCCAAAGCTTCTTTAATATCTTGGCCAACCCCAACGTTGCGTATATCTTTTTGATCTTAGGGTTCTACGGATTGCTCTACGAGATCACCCATCCCGGATTTGGGATTCCGGGGATTGCGGGAATTGTTTTATTGATTCTCGCATTTTTCAGTATGCAGATGCTGCCGACCAACTACGCGGGGGTCGCCTTGATTATCCTGGCTGTCACTTTATTCATTGCGGAGGCCAAAGTCGCGGGTGTGGGATTTTTGGCCGCGGGAGGATTGATCAGCATGATTTTGGGATCGCTTCTTCTTTTTAATTCGTCTTCCCCGGCGATGCGAGTTGATCTCTCTTTGATCTTCGGGCTTTCCGCGGCAACCGCCGGGATTACGATCTTTTTGGTGAGGGCCGTGATTCTTTCCCATAAGCGAAAAGTTTTGGGCGGGCAGGAAGGGTTAGTGGGCGAGGAGGGGCGCGCGGTCGCCGAGATCACAGCGAAAAAAGAAGGAAAAGTTTTTGTTCATGGGGAGATTTGGAATGCCGGCAGCGATGAGCTCATCCGTAAAGATGAGAAGATCAAAGTTGTTGAAGTGAAAGGGATGGTCCTTAAAGTCAAGAGAGGTTAGGAAAGGGGTGGCTTATGTCAGTGATGGTTATTATAGGAATTTTGGTCATGTGGCTATTGAGCAGCATCAAGATTCTGAAGGAGTACGAACGGGCAGTGATTTTTCGCCTAGGACGAGTGTTAGGCGCGCCCAAAGGGCCGGGGGTCATTTTTGCTTTTTGGCCGATTGATGACGCCAAGATCATGAGTCTCCGGCTGATTACGCTGGATGTCCCCCCGCAGGACATCATTACCAAGGATAACGTCTCGGCCAAGGTCAATGCGGTCACCTATTTCCGGATCATGGACCCGATCAAGGCCTTGATTGAGGTGCAGGACTTTCATTATGCCACCTCCCAGATGGCCCAAACCACCCTCCGCAGTGTCCTGGGAGAAATGGAATTGGATGGTCTTTTAAGCCAGCGTGAAAAGATCAATCTCCAGCTTCAGACGATTTTGGACAAACAAACCGATCCCTGGGGAATTAAGGTCACGGCGGTTGAGATGAAGCATGTGGATTTATCCGAGGAGCTCCGTCGGGCCATGGCCAGGCAGGCCGAGGCCGAGCGGGAACGACGGGCCAAGGTCATTGCGGCCGAGGGGGAATATCAGGCAGCGGAGAAGATCTGCCAGGCCGCGGAGATGATGCAGAAGCAGCCCGCGGCCATTCAACTGCGTTATCTGCAGACGCTGGTTGAAATCGGCAAGGAAAATAACACAACCACGATTTTTCCTCTTCCGATTGATCTCATTAAGGCCTGGACAGAAAAGAAATAGGAGACCGTCATGTCCTATCGCATCGAAAAAGACAGCATGGGAGAAGTTCAAGTCCCCTCTGACCGATACTACGGCGCGCAAACCGCCCGCTCGCTTCAGAATTTCAAGATCGGCACGGAACGCTTCCCCCGGGAATTCATCCGCGCTTTGGGGATCATTAAAAAAGTGGCTGCTCTCACGAACAAAGAATTGGGTCTTCTGGCAGCCCAGAAGGCCGATGGGATTGTCAAGGCCTCTCAAGAAGTCATCGATGGCAAATGGGATGACCATTTTCCGCTGGTCATCTGGCAGACCGGATCAGGCACACAGACCAATATGAATGCCAATGAGGTGATTGCCAACCGCGCCATCGAACTGTCTGGAGAAAAACCGGAAAGCAAAACCCCGATCCATCCCAATGACGATGTCAATTGCGGTCAGTCCACGAATGATGTCTTCCCGACCGCGATGCACCTGGCGGCGGTGGAAGAGATTCACCGACGATTAATCCCGCAACTTACTGGATTGCGCGATGCCCTCCAGAGCAAATCCAAAGAATTTAAAGACATTATCAAAGTCGGCCGGACGCATTTGATGGACGCAACCCCTTTAACCTTAGGACAGGAATTTTCCGGATATGCCCAGCAACTGGACAACGGCCTGGAGCGGATCCAAGCGGTTTTACCGAGATTATATGAGCTGGCGCTGGGCGGCACGGCGGTGGGAACAGGACTCAACACCCATCCGGAGTTTGCTGTGCGATCCATTAAGAAGATTGCGGAAATCACGGGCCTCCCGTTTGTGAGCGCTCGGAATAAGTTTGAAGCGCTGGCCTCCCACGATGCGCTGGTTGAGTTGAGCGGCTGTTTAAAGACGCTGGTGGTTTCCCTTACGAAGATCGCCAACGATATCCGCTGGCTGGGTTCGGGCCCGCGCTGCGGAATCGGTGAAATTCATCTTCCGGAAAATGAGCCCGGGAGCTCGATCATGCCGGGCAAGGTCAACCCGACCCAGTCCGAGGCGCTGATGATGGTATGTACGCAGGTCATGGGCAATGATACGACCATTACGATCGCCGGCAGCGGAGGCAATTTTGAGCTCAATGTTTTTAAGCCGGTTGTGATTTACAATGTTTTACAGTCCATCCGGCTTCTGGCGGATGGCTGTCGGAGTTTTACGGATCACTGCATCGTTGGCATCAGGCCTAACCTCGCGAACATCGAGAAGCATCTTAAAAACTCCTTAATGCTCGTGACCGCTTTGAATTCGCACTTAGGCTACGACAAAGCCGCTCAAGTCGCGCAGAAGGCTTTGAAGGAGAACATCACCCTCAAGGAAGCCACGGTGGCTTTAAAGTTTCTTACCCCAGAAGAATTCGATGTCCTGGTTGTCCCGCGCAACATGATTGGGCCCGCGCACGCATGATCATCGGCGTTCCCAAAGAAATCACCAACAGCGAATACCGCGTGGGCCTTTTACCGGTCGGTGTGGAGATCTTAACCCAGCAAGCCCACCAAGTGTTGATCGAGAACGACGCCGGCAAAGGAAGCGGCATCACCAATGAAGAATACCAACGCGCCGGTGCGAAAATCCTCGCCCGCGCCCCAGAGATTTATTCGAAAGCCCAACTGATTGTCAAAATCAAAGAGCCCCTGCCTCCCGAGTATCCCCTCTTAAAGGCCAGCCAAATCGTTTTTACTTTCTTTCATTTTTCCGCCAACCGCCAGCTCACCGAGGCCATGCTCGAGCGAAAGATCATTGCCTTAGCCTATGAAACCCTGGAAACCGAAAATGGGGAACTCCCGTGCTTGACGCCCATGAGCGAGGTCGCCGGGCGCATGGCGGTGCAGGAAGGCGCCAAGTATTTGGAAGAACCCATGAAAGGGAGAGGAATCCTTTTAGGCGGTGTGCCGGGTGTCGCCCCGGCTGAGGTTGTGATTCTCGGCGCCGGGGTCGTCGGTTCCAATGCCTGCCGCATGGCCGCGGGGTTGGGCGCCAATGTCACGGTTTTGGATGTGAATTTGAATCGATTGCGTTTTCTGGCGGAGATCATGCCACCCAACGTCCACACCCTGGTGAGCAATGCCCATACGATCCGGGACTCTGTGTTGAAGGCGGATCTTGTTATTAGCACGGTTTTAAAGCGGGGAGCGCGGGCGCCGTGTCTGGTGGATCGCAAAACCGTCTCAAAGATGAAACCCGGGGCGGTCGTGGTGGATGTGGCGATCGATCAGGGAGGCTCCTTTGAGACGAGCCGTCCCACCACGCACGAGAATCCAACGTATGTGGTGGATGGCGTGGTTCATTACTGTGTCCCCAATATGCCCGGAGCGGTCGCCCAAACCAGCACGTATGCGTTAACCAATGCCACACTTCCCTTTATCGTGCAGCTGGCAAATTGGGGTTTCGAGAAATCGATGAAGGAATCTTATGCGCTCCGCCGGGCCCTGAACATGATCAATGGCAAGCTCGTCCTGCGCGAGGTGGCGGAGACGTTTGGGATGCGGTGGGAGGAGTATAGGTCGGAAGTCAAGAGGGATTGAGGATTTACACTACAATTCTCGCCACGCGGCGAGAATTCAAAACGAATCATTTTCGTAAGACGCTCTCGAAAAGAGGAGGTGACGCTTTATGAAAGCGAAAGATTTTGATAGAAAATTCGACGAAGGCCAGGATATCACCAAACATCTCGATCTTGAGAATGCCCGCAGGCCAGAAGTAAAGAGAGAATGATCTATGAAAAAGCTTTCATTTTGGAGAGAAAAATAAAGGAGCCATGAGCAGCCTTGGGACAGCCTATGGAAAAAAGTTATTTTTATTGTTGTTCTTTGCCTTTAATGGCTGGGAGTGTGACTAAGCCGGGCAATTGGGGGCGTATTATTAAGACTTATAGCCCACAATCATCACCCAATGTGTGGCTTTTCATTCGTGAATTAATATTTGAACAGGTAAGAAGGGAAAATTTCTCAACTAAGCCTAGTCGTTTTGAATCGATATTTCTGTGTTTGGACCAAAATTCAATCCGAGACTTTAAACAGACCACAAGTAGATCACTGGATTTGATTTATGAGGTGGTAGTTTTAGATGAGCAGGAGCCAACCCATATTGGGGATTGGGCGCTTTGCAACATTCAAAATAATGATAATTATTCCACCTTTGTTGATCGGGCTAAAATGTATTGGTCCGGAGAGAACATCGCTAAGCCAGAATTGGTCACAACTAGTCCAATAAAAATTATACAAGAGGTTTGATGTGATGACACAGAACTAAAGAGGCAAATCGCAGGATACATGACTGGCCCGAATTTCTTACCGAAGACAATGTCAACAAAGGAAATCTCATGACCCAACTCAAAACCCAACCCAAAATTAAAATCGAGAAACCGACCGAAAAGCAATTGAAAGACCTTAACGTCCAATCCTGGCCCATCTGGACCAAGGAGCCCTCGAGCTTTGACTGGCATTATGACGAGCAGGAAATCTGTTATTTCCTCGAAGGGGAGGTGACGGTCAAGACCCAAGACGAGACCGTTAGATTTGGCAAAGGGGATTTGGTGACGTTTCCGCAAGGCTTAAGCTGCACGTGGGACATTTCCAAAGCGGTCAAAAAACATTACCGCTTTGGAGAGTAACCCAAAAATATGAATTCTTGCCGAACGGCAAGAATTCATAAAAGGGTTCAAAAGGTATATAAATGTTGATATTATTATATATAAATGGTATATTTAATACGCAATGAATTTTGAATTTGATCCCACCAAAAACGAGAGCAATAAGGAAAAGCACGGGATCGATTTTGTGCAGGCACAGGCCTTATGGGAAGATCTTAATTTATTAGAAATTCCGGCTAAAACGCAGGATGAACCGAGATATCTGATTATTGGACGCATATCAGGAATCCATTGGTCGGGTGTGATCACTTACCGAGGCGAAACAATACGCATCATTTCCGTAAGACGCTCTCGAAAAGAGGAGGTGGCGCTTTATGAAAGCGAAAGATTTCGATAGAAAATTTAACGAAGGCCAGGATATCACCAAACATCTCGATCTTGAGAATGCCCGTAGACCCGAACACGAGCAGAAGCGGGTTAATGTGGATTTCCCTTTGTGGATGATACAATCTCTGGATAAGGAAGCCAAACGGCTGGGAGTGCCTCGCCAATCCGTGATTAAGGTTTGGGTTGCCGAACGGCTGCAGCATTCTGTTTAAACAAAAGTGACACTAATGCCCGCTCTTAAATTCCGCCACCATCGCCTGCAGCGTTTGCTTGGCGTCGCCGAAAAGCCTAGGTCCTGAGAGGACGCTCACCTATAAATCAAGGGATACTTCTCAGAATGGATGAGGGAATCTAGCTCCAAATCCACGTCCAAATTCGGCCAGCGCAGATGAAATCCGTGCAAAAATTGGACATGGTGGATTTGCTCAATGGTGGCTTTCTTAAACCACGGAAAATCTTCGTAGGAAAGAAAATATTCAGTTCCCTTCACCAGAAGCCAAATCCCGTGAGGAGAAATCTGAGTGACCTCAGCTCTTAAAGTATTTCTTCCATGATTTCTCAATTTCATCTTTATGCTCCTTAACAATTTCTTGAATTTCGTTTAATTGTTTTGTGCTAAAGCCATAATAATTCGCGAGGCTAATGACTGGTTCCAGCCAAAATTTAGCTTCACCCTCCGCTGAATAAACATGGACGTGTATGCGATCCTCTTCCCGAGAGAAAAAGGAAAATTGGTATCCTCTATATCGGAAAATCGTTGGACTCATAAGTCCGCAAAAAGTATACCATAATTCTTACAGTGTTTAATGCCCGCTCTTAAACTCCACCACCAGCGCCTGCAGCGTTTGCTTGGCGTCGCCGAAAAGCATGCGCGTGTTGTCGTAGAAAAAAAGCTCGTTGTCAATTCCCGCGAAGCCCGTGGCCATCGAGCGCTTCAGGACAAAAACCGTTCTGGCTTTGTCGGCATTGATGATGGGCATGCCGTAAATGGGGCTGGATTTGTCGTGGCGGGCGGCAGGATTAACGACATCGTTGGCCCCAATCACCACACACACATCGACGGTTTCCATCGTAGGGTTGATTGAGTCCATCTCAACCAATTGGTCATAGGAGACATTGGCTTCGGCCAATAAAATATTCATGTGCCCGGGCATGCGGCCCGCCACCGGATGGATCGCGTAGCGCACCTCAACCCCGTTTTGCTCTAAGAGCTCGCCCAGCTCGCGTAGCGCGTGCTGGGCCTGCGCCACCGCCAATCCATAACCCGGGACAAAAACAACCGATCGGGCCGCCTCTAAAATCAAGTAGGCGTCCTCGGGTTTAAGGGGTTTCGCTTCGCCTTTGACCGCCGTGCCTTTTCGGCTGACTCCAGAACCGAACCCGCTGAAAAGGACATTGGCCAGGGAGCGGTTCATCGCCTTGCACATGATTCGGGTGAGGATAATGCCGCTGGCCCCCACCAACGAACCTGCGACGATCAGCATGCTGTTGATGATGACAAAACCCGTTGCTGCGCCCGCCATGCCGGAATAACTATTCAACAGCGAAATCACAACCGGCATATCCGCGCCGCCGATGGGGATAACAACCATGATCCCCAGAATGAGCGCCAGCACCACAATCAAAAGAAAAACAGGATAATTGTGCACGGGATCCAGGCAGTAAATCACCCCGCCCGCCAAAAGCACCAATAGCAAAATCGAATTGACGATCTTTTGACCCTTAAAAAGAATGGGTTTACCGCTGATTTTTTCTTCCAGCTTGGCCCAGGCCATGATGCTGCCGGTAAACGTCACGCCGCCGATTAAGACCGCGAGATAGGTGCTGATCGTCGTCAGGGCTGATGCCTCGGGACGATAGTGGTACGTCGACCAGCCCACGAGCAGACTCGCCAGCCCGCCGGAGCCGTTAAGAAGCGCCACCATCTGCGGCATCGCGGTCATCGCGACCTTGAGCGCTATAAAGACCCCCATCGTGGAACCGATGATCAGTCCCACGATGATCCACTGAAATTCCAAACCTTTTGAGAGAAGAGTCCCCACAATGGCCAAGAGCATCCCCACCGCGGAAAGACAATTGGCCCCCCGGGCCGTGGCCGGGGAGCTGAGACGTTTCAATCCAATGACGAAGAGAACCGAGCCGACGATGTAGGAGACGCTGATCACAACGCTGAGATTCATTTCGAGCCTTTTTTCGTTTTAAACATTCCCAGCATCCGGTCGGTGACGACGTAACCGCCAACGACGTTGATGGTGGCAAAGACAACCGCCAGAACGCCCAGGACCGTGCAAAACGCGCTGCCGGGGGTCAGGCCCGTTGCCAAAATGGCACCGACAATCGTGATCCCCGAAATCGCATTGGAGCCAGACATAAGCGGGGTGTGCAAAATGGAGGGGACTTTTGAGATCAGCTCCACCCCCAGAAATATGGCGATGACAAAAAGGAAGATCAGATCCAGAAGAGTCGTGATGTCTAGATGGGTTTCCATGGATTGCTCCTGATTTTTAACGTCACAAGGTCACAACGTCACCAGTCACATGTCCATTAAATTCCATCTTGTGACATTGTGACTTGTGACCTGGTGACCCTATCAGATTTTAATTTTTTCTCAGCCTTTCATTCCAAATCCGCCCCTCATGCGTCACCAGACAGCCTTTGATAATTTCGTCTTCTAGATTGAGCTTAAAGGCCTTGATTTCTTTGTCCCAATATTCTTCGATGAAATTATGGAGGTTGGCCGAGTACATCTGACTGGCGCAAACCGCCGCGCGTCCGGGAAGATTCCCCAATCCGACAACCCGAACGCCCTGGATTTCAATTTCTTCATTGAGCTTGGAACCTTCCACATTGCCGCCGGTTTCAACCGCCATGTCCACGATGACGCTTCCGGGTTTCATTTGGGTGATCATTGGATTGGTGATGATGCGCGGCGCTTTCTGCCCGAAGACCTGAGCGGTTGTGATGACGACATCGGAGGCGGCGCACACCTTGGCCATGCCTTGGCGCTGCTTCTCGAGTTGCTCTGCTGTCAGGGCCTTGGCGTATCCTTCTTTCGTTTGCCCGGTTTCGCCCAGATCGATTTTCACGAATTTGGCTCCCAGCGATTGCACTTGCTCTTCCACGGCCGGACGGGTATCGAAGGCCTCCACCCGGGCCCCCAGACGCCGTGCCGTGGCAATGGCCTGAAGCCCGGCCACTCCCGCACCGATCACAAAAACGCGGGCCGGCGTGATGGTTCCCGAGGGGGTGATGAGCATCGGAAAGATTTTCTTGAGGCGCTCGGCTGCCAGAATCACACTGACATATCCGGCCAAGTTGGCTTGGGAGCTTAAGGCATCCATTTTCTGGGCCTTGGTTGTGCGCGGAATCATTTCCATGC